>NZ_WJID01000050.1:0-51291 GCF_010994055.1 Gracilibacillus thailandensis
TTGGAAGGCTGAGGTTTTACCACTAAACTACACCCGCATGGTATAAAGTATTATATTAAGAAGTGTCTAATAATGTGATCGACTGGTCGGGAAGACAGGATTTGAACCTGCGACCCCTTGGTCCCAAACCAAGTGCTCTACCAAGGTGAGCTACTTCCCGGTCATGGCGCGCCCGAGAGGAGTCGAACCCCTAACCTTTTGATCCGTAGTCAAACGCTCTATCCAATTGAGCTACGGGCGCTTATCAAAGCGACATCTATTAATATAACACAATGCGTTTGACCAAGTCAATAGTTTTTATTTATTTTTTGATGCGGTCGAGAGGACTTGAACCTCCACGGGATTACCTCCCACTAGGCCCTCAACCTAGCGCGTCTGCCATTCCGCCACGACCGCTCGTTATCCATGCAATTCAATATATAGATGGTGAGCCATGGAGGATTCGAACCTCCGACCCTCTGATTAAAAGTCAGATGCTCTACCAACTGAGCTAATGGCTCTTGATGCAATGCTAATCACGACGGGTAGCTCACTTTCTGCCTCAAAAACTACATATATAGTAGAATCAGAGAAACAGTAGAAGCATCCTCAACTACATCTACTTCATTTGATTTTATTCCGATCCACTTTGTGAAGAATCGATCAAGTGGTTGGAATAGTATATTCGTCATAGCGACGAATGATTAAAGTTATTTTTAGTCAAAAAAATGGCTGGGCTAGCTGGATTCGAACCAGCGCATGACGGTACCAAAAACCGTTGCCTTACCGCTTGGCTATAGCCCAACAATGGCGGTCCGGACGGGACTCGAACCCGCGACCTCCTGCGTGACAGGCAGGCATTCTAACCAACTGAACTACCGGACCTATTAATTTTCTAATATAAATGGGATGACCCGTACGGGATTCGAACCCGTGTTACCGCCGTGAAAGGGCGGTGTCTTAACCACTTGACCAACGGGCCATTAATTTGAAGTGTTAATGGCGGAGAAGGAGGGATTTGAACCCTCGCGCCGCTTACGCGACCTACACCCTTAGCAGGGGCGCCTCTTCAGCCACTTGAGTACTTCTCCATGGCTCCACAGGTAGGATTCGAACCTACGACCGATCGGTTAACAGCCGATTGCTCTACCACTGAGCTACTGTGGAATAATGAGTCAATTCATGTTGACGACGTTAAATATAATATAATAATCACATCAGATTGTCAACTGTTTTTTATTATTTTTTCAGTTGTTGTCTGAATCAAAGACAAGCGTCTTTTCAAAGTGACGCCAATATAATTTATCATATTGTTTGCATCTTAGTCAATAGAATTATCAATTTTTTTTATTTATTTTGAACCAATGATAATTTACCTCTACACTTCCCACAACGATACCTTCTTACATTGATTCTTTTTCGTCGTTTATATACATGGTAACAAGAGGAGCATTGATATTGATACTTAAAATCATTATTCATAGACGGCAAGGGATTACAATGTCTTGGAGAATTCGTTACTTTTAAAAGTTGTTTAAACTCAGGATCACGGTGTTGATATCCTTTTCCTTCTATATGAAGATGGTAATGACATAATTCATGTTTAATAATACCAACAAACTCATCATATCCTAATTCCTGATAATACTTAGGGTTTAATTCAATTACTCGTTTAGCTGGTATATAACGACCACCCGTTGTTCTTAATCGATTATTAAAACGTACCTCATCAATAAATGGTTTGTTAAATACTTCATTAGATATATCTTTTGTAAGCTTCTCTAATTCATTTTGTGTCATCATTTCCATGCGTTCACACCTATCTATCATATTACATAACATAAAACAACATCATTAATTAAAGGATGATTAACATGCCTAATTGGCTAAAAAGACAATTAGCAGGCGCATTCCTTCATAAAAACAAGTATCAAATTCGTTTATTAAATCAATGCTGGTTTTTCTACTGTGACAAAGAGCAAAATAAAGCGGAGTAAAAGGCACCGGAAAAGTACCCTTTACTCTCTTTTTTTACGGCACCAGGAAAATATAAATGGTTAGCATATTTTCTTTAAGATGGAATCATGGTTAAGGCAATCCGTTGCTTTTCATGATCGACTTGATCTACCCATACTGTGATCACATCTCCTACAGAGGCAATGTCCATGGGATGCTTTACAAACTCATTGGACATTTTCGAAATATGAACTAATCCATCTTGCTTTACTCCGATATCGACAAACACACCAAAATCGACTACATTTCGGACAGTACCTTGAAGTTCCATACCACTTTGAAGATCTTCCATCGATAATACATTTTTCTTTAATAGTGGTTTTGGTAAATCATCACGAGGATCTCGATTTGGACTCGCTAATGCCTTCAAAATATCTTCTAAAGTTGGTAGGCCGATTTCTAATGAATTAGCTAACGCTTTTTTGTCTAACTGATTAACTAATTCCTTCAATTGTTCTGTACCTAAGTCTTTAACCGAACAATTAACTTCTGTAAGAATCTGTTTTGCTGCAGCATATGATTCCGGGTGAATCGGGGTACGATCTAATGGTTCTTCTCCATCTACTACTCGTAAAAATCCGATACTTTGTTCATATGTTTTGTTCCCTAGCCTAGGTATGTCTTTTAATTGTTTTCGATTAGTGAATTTTCCATGTTCATCACGATATTTTACAATATTATTTGCCACCGTCTTATTTAATCCTGATACATATTGTAATAGAGATGAAGAAGCAGTATTTACATTGACTCCAACTTGGTTAACCGCTGTTTCAACAACAAATGTTAATGATTCTGTTAGCCTTTTTTGACTAACATCATGTTGATATTGTCCAACACCGATTGCTTTCGGTTCTATTTTTACTAACTCTGCCAAGGGATCTTGAATTCGTCTGGCAATTGAAACCGCACTTCTTTCTTCCACCTGTAAATCAGGAAATTCTTCACGTGCTAATTTGGAGGCGGAATATACACTTGCTCCCGCTTCATTAACTATGATATACGCAATGTCCAACTGATGTTTATCAATCACACCTGCGATAAACTGCTCTGTTTCTCTTGACGCTGTTCCATTACCAATCGCAATTAACTCCACTGGGAATTCCTTTAAAAATTTGATAACCTTTTTCTCTGCACCTACCGTATCTTTTTTTGGTGCTGTCGGGTACATCACATCTACTGCTTTTACCTTCCCTGTATCATCAACAACCGCTAATTTACACCCTGTTCGGAATGCCGGGTCAACTCCTAAAACATATTTACCTTTTAACGGCGGCTGTAATAATAAGTTCTTCAAGTTTTTAGAGAAAATATCGATTGCTTGTTCTTCGGCCCCATCTGATAAAACAGATCGAATTTCTCTTTCAACTGATGGTTGTGTTAACCGCTTATAGCTATCTTCTATTACTTGAATGATAAATTCTTTTATCTGTGCAGTTGCATCTTTTTGAATTACTTGTTTTTGAAGGTACTCAATCACTCCATCTGTTGGCGGTTCAATCGATACCTTTAGCACATCTTCTTTTTCACCACGATTAAGTGCTAAGATTCGGTGTGAAACAATTTTACTAACTGCTTCACTATACTCGTAGTACATTTCAAAGATTTTTTTCTCATCCAACTCTGGCTTCTTCGCTTTGGAAGTAATGAGTCCTTTTTGGTGTGTTAGCTTACGAATGTGTTCACGATATTTCGGTTCATCTGCTATCCATTCGGCAATGATATCTTGAACACCCGCAAGGACATCTTCAATCGTATGTAATTCATGTTCTTCTGATAAAAAGTCAGAAGCTTGAGCCAAATCGATATTTTGTTGGTTATAGATAGTTTCAGCTAATGGCTCTAAGCCCTTTTCTTTGGCGACCGTTGCTCTTGTCCGGCGCTTCTGTTTATATGGACGATACAAGTCTTCTACTTTCTGTAATTGTGTTGCTTGTTCGATTTCCTTTTGTAAATCTTCTGTTAGTTTTCCTTGTTCATCGATTAGTCTGATCACCTCTTGTTTACGATCAGCTAATGTATTGACGTAATTCCATGCATCTTGAATATCTTTAATTTGCACTTCATCTAGGGAGCCTGTCATCTCTTTTCGATAACGCGCAATAAATGGGACGGTATTACCTTCCTCTAATAATTGAATAACACTTTTTACTGCTTTTTGATTAATTTTTGTCCTATCCGTAACTGCATTAATTAATTGGATATAATCTTCACTATTTACCAAAGCGTTTCCTCCTTCATACTAATCCTACTTTATTTTAACAAAAAGAATTGGTTAGTTCACATAAAACCTGAAAAGAGCATTTCTTCGCAACACCGATTTTACACCCCAAAAGAATGATATTGCACCATTATACAATTTATATAAACTAAAAAGGAATCCCGTTTTTTAACGGGATTCCTCGTTGTATTTCATGGCAATCAGGGTAGTATCATCATCTAGCTTTTGTTGATATAGATAAGCAAAGGTGTCTGTTATATGATCTACTTCTTTGTGAAGAAAATACGAGTTGGATATTTCTTTGGATGTTATACCATCAGAGAACATGACAAAAATCATCCCTTGTTCTAGCTTGTCTGTCATCACTTTGAACGGTCTTTCATAACCACTTAAGTAGCCAGCCTGCGGAATATTTCTTTTTTTAATCGAATTAGTAGTTATCGTCATTAAACCTATGTTTCCGATCGAAGAATAGGCATAATCTTTCGATTGCAAGTCAATTTGTAGAATTCCTAAGACGACACCGCGTTTTCCCACTAACTTTTCATTACTTTTTCTCATTATTGATGCAACAGAATCATCTTTATTATCACGAATCACTTCCATCACAATTTGCGATGATTCTTTTGCGAATTCACCACTGCCAAGACCATCAGCTAGCGCACAGATAAACTTATCGTCAGACTCATGGTAGAAATAGCTGTCTCCACAATAATAATTACCTTTTTTAGCTTTTTGAAAAACAGACACTTCTACTTGATGACTACTTTGCATTAACGAATGGCCTCCATATTCTCAGCTTGTAGTGCTTCACGCAGTTTTTTCAATGCATGACGTTGAATTCTTGATACATGCATTTGTGATATTCCTAATAATTCTCCAGTTTCTTTCTGACTTTTATTCTCAAAATAAGTATATCGAAGAATTTCCTGTTCTCGTTCATTTAAAATAGGCATTATTTTTTCAAGCAACAATTGACGATCCACATCTTCATATCCAGACTCTTGGTTGCCGACTAAATCCAATATCGATACTTCACTACCATCTGCATCCGCCTCAATTTTTCGATCAACCGATAATGCGTTGTAACTTTGGCTCATTTCCATCGTTTCGAGCACTTCTTCTTCTGTTACTTCTATATATTCAGCGATTTCTTTAATGGAAGGTGATTTTTGATTGTCAGTTGTTAAGGCTTCCGTTGCTTTTTTGATCTTTGGTCCTAACTCTTTAATTCTTCTGGGAACATGTACACTCCATGTTTTATCACGAATAAAACGTTTAATTTCTCCAATAATCGTAGGGATAGCAAACGATTCAAAAGATTTACCTACATCTGGATCGTATCTTCTAATAGCTGCTAAGAGCCCTAACATCCCAACTTGTTCGAGATCCTCGTAAATCGTTTCATTTTTGGCATATTTTCGAGCCAGAGATTTCACCAGTTTTTCATATGTTAAGACAATTTTCTCTTGTATCGCTTGATCCTCAGGGTTCTCTTGAAAAGCACGAATCCACTGGTAAATCTCATCCTCACGATTATTGTGTGGTCGAGATTTGGTCGTCATTAATATCCACCTCATTTTCATGGAGGTATTTGGTCATTAAAACAATCACACCATAATCATTTTTGATCTCTACCTTGTCCATCAGAGCTTCAATAAGAAATAGGCCAAAGCCTCCTTCTCGCAAATCTTCAATGGATTGATTATTTTCATAAGGTCCAATATCTTTTTTGACTTTTTGCAGATCAAAACTACCTCCACGGTCTGCAACCATCACTTCTAAACGGTCTTGATAAACACCAAAACCAATGGTTACCTCCCCGTCATCTTCCGTTTTATAGGCATGTTCGGTGGCATTTGACAGTGCTTCTGATATAGCTACTTTTAAGTCTTCAATCTCTTCGTAGCTAAAACCCATTCGATTGGCAATACCTGATGTACTTAACCTCACTACTCCTACATATTCTGCCCTTGCTGGCACTTTCATTTCAATGAAGTCAAAGGATTCCATATTATTTCCCACCTCGTACCGTTGAGTCAATATAAATAATGCTATCTAATCCAGTAATTTCAAATAATCGTCTAACACGATCTTGTAAGGCGACTAATCGTAAGTCACTATTGTATTCTTTGGTGGACTTCAGCGCACTGATAAATACTCCTAGTCCCGTACTATCCATATAATTAACGCCCTCTAAATCAACAATAACCGTCGTTCCTTCCGCCTTGGTTAATGGCAAAAGAGCTTCTTTTAGTTGGGGAGCGGTATAGGCATCAATCTCCCCTGCTAATTTTAACTCTTGTGTTTCACCATTATCATTACGATCAATATTTAAGTTCAAAACGGTTACCTCCTCGTCATTCTGTAAGTTTTCAGTCATATTTGTCATCTATTGAATGATAGTTAAGACATGTCATAATGTTGGTTTTTGGCTTACAGTTCACCATTCCCTGTTTCTTTGCATGATAAACTATTTTTTTAAGAAGATAAGTGTAAAGTCATCTCTTAACTGGAAATCCTGTAAACGTTCAAAATGACGATATACTGACTCGACTGCTTCTTGCGCAGGGAGATGCATATATTGACGAATCACTTCAAGCACTTCTTCTGTTTCAATAAATCGTTCGCCGATCCGGCATTCCGTTACACCGTCTGTTAACAATACAACCATATCATCAGGCTCCATGGTAATCTCTAACTCTTCATAGGTTGCCTGATCAGAAACACCTAACACTAGGCCTTTTGTTGTGATTTCATGAAATTGATCTTTAGCTGCGCAGTAATAAAACCCTGGCTCGTGACCAGCCGAAGAAAACTGCAAGGAACCTGTTTCATGATTAAATAATCCATAAAACATCGTGATAAACATGCTAGTGTCCACATTACGCTCTACCACACGGTTTAAATTTTCCAATATCACACTAGGGTTTCTCATTGTTTCCGGGAAACTATCCAAGGAATATTTGATCATTGACATCGCTAATGCTGCAGGTATCCCTTTACCAATAACATCAGCAATTGCAATACCGAGATTATTAGATTCGTCCGTTACAAAATGATAGTAATCACCATTCATTTGATGAGAAGGTACACTAATCGCACCTATATCCATGCCTTTTATATCCGGTTTCGTTGTTGAAAGTAGAGTCTGTTGCATATTAGCAGCAATTGAGATTTCCGACTCTAGCTCTCCTTGTTTTTCTCTTAAGGACTGAAACTCCTGGTAAGCTAACCCATAAGAAATCATTGTTTCTAAAAGGAAGTTCATAGAAGAGTCTATCTCCGTTGGTAAATCAGGATATAATTCTTTTAATGCTTGTATATGCACATTAATAATTTCCTCAGGAGATATATTATGTTTCATCGATAACTTACTAAATTGTTCAGCTTGATACAATGACTTTTCGTCTTGAGACGCGATATATTTTTTCAACAAATTCCGATAATTGTTGACATCGAACTTATAGGGCTCCATCTCATTACCTCCTAACTACGATTAGTACAAACTTTTTACTTCATTGTCATTTTGGTATAGGGGTAAATTGAATCTTCTATTAATCAGTTATACTAGTAACCTAGCTTACCGAACCCATTTGATCGTAGTTATGGTCGTTCCCTTACCCGGCTCAGACACAACATCAAAATAATCCATTAATCTTTTTACACCTGGCAAACCTGCACCGAGCCCCCCAGAAGTAGAAAAACCGTCTTCCATTACCTTGCTTAAATCATTAATGCCAGGCCCTTGATCAGAAGCGATGATTTTCAGCCCTTTCTTATTCATATCTTCCACAGTTTCATAGGCTATTTTGCCTTTCTCAGCATATAGATAAATATTGCGTGCTAATTCTGAAATTGCAGTAGCGATCCTAGCTTGGTCTACTGTGCCGAATCCAAGATCCTTTGCTAGTTCTCTTCCCATCTGTCTTGCTCCTACAATATCCCATTCTTTATTTATTTGTACACTTGATTTTGTTATCATGACTACTCCTCCAGTTCCTGGCGAAGTTTAATCAGCCCCTGTTCTAAATCAAGTGCTGTAGGAACGTTTTGCAAATGAATTCCTAAATCGATTAAAGTCATCGCAACCGCCGGCTGAATACCGGTTAACACTACTTTTGCGCCCATTAGGTCTGACATAGATACAACGTCACCTAATACTTTTGCAATAAAGGAATCGATTATATCAACAGAGGTTAAATCGATGACCACACCCGATGCGCCACTTTTATGTATTTTACTAAGCAGATCTTCTTGAAAGTCAATTGCCGTTTGATCATCAAGATCGATTTGGATGGATACCAATAAATAATTTTGTAGCTTTAAAATTGGTATTCTCATATTAAGCACCTCCCTATTTAATTGAGTCAATGATTTTAGTTATATCTTCTTTAGAATTACCTAAATCAACTATCTCACGGTTAGTCAATTTTAATGCTGTATTAAACCCTTTCTTTAAGGAACTCTTTGTCGGAAATTTACTTAAATCAATACCTAAATTGACGATAGTTTGAGCGATTTCCGGTCGGATACCTACTAATATACAAGTTGCTCCAATTAAACGCACAGCTTCTGCTGCTTGAATGATATGGTGTGCTACCATTGTATCAACAACTGGTACACCGGTAATATCGATCAATACAACTTCAGAATTATGTTTCATTACACCTTCTAAAAGGTTCTCCATAATTAATTTGGCACGCTCTGTGTCGATCGTTCCAATTAACGGCATGACGGTAATGTTGTCCATAACAGGAATAAGTGGAGCAGACAATTCCTGCAGCGCCATTCTCTGCAATGAAACAGTGTGTTCCCAACTTCCTGAATATTGGTTCACCAACTGATTGATAATTGGTTCAACCCAATTTTCGACAATACTCAGAATACGCGAAAACTCTTCTGTATCTACTTGTTCAGATTGACTTAAAATAAAATCTATTGTAACTCTTCTAAATGTTTGCAGACCATCTGTAATATAACTTAATGGCCAGCCGAGATTTATGAGTCGTTCAGCAAAATCATCCATTTCCCCTGTATCGCCTTGACGGTTAATACTAGAAAAAATAACATTGATGAATTCTTGATTAGTAGTGTGGTACAAGTTATCCGATATAGTTGAAGTGTAGTCAGATTTACGTTTTTCTGTTATATCATCTAACCAATTTTTAGAAATTACATCACTGTTCTCTATTACGATTCTTCGTAATGTTTCTGGCATTGTTCCAACCTCCACTATTTTCTTCTTTTGTATATAACAGTTTACAATAAAATAGTTTAATTTTCGATTAATATCATTTACGCGATTACACAAACAGTCATTTTTTGCTATTATTTGCCAAAAACACCCTTGCTTTTATAGTAGCAAGGGTGTTTTGAAGATAGAGGATTAGAAATCAGTTAAGCCTAAACTAATTTCTAATCCTCTATCTATACGTTCCATCATGTTATTGTCCAATTGAGTTATTTTATCTGTCAATCGTTGTTTGTCGATCGTACGAATTTGTTCTAATAAAATAACTGAATTCCGTTCAAAGCCATATTTTTCAGCATCAATTTCGACATGTGTTGGCAATTTCGCCTTTTGAATCTGAGCTGTGATGGCCGCAACAATAACAGTGGGACTGAAACGGTTTCCAATATCATTTTGCAAAACTAATACAGGACGCACACCGCCCTGTTCAGATCCCACAACAGGGGAGAGATCGGCGAAGTATACGTCGCCTCTTTTTACAATCAAGACCTACACCCCGCTCACTAAGCGCTCTAGGGTGTTTTCTGCCTCCTCTTCCGCTTGAAAAGCTTCTGAAGCAATATTCAAATTGATTTTTGCCATTTCCATATAACCTCGTTGCATCGATTCTTGGATATGGCGTTTCTTCGTTTCGCGTAAATACGTCTTCGTTGCCTGGCAAATAAAATCACTTAAATTGCTATCTTCACTTTTCATCAAGCCATCCACCTCATTCAGCAGGTTTTTAGGTAATCTCACAGCAACTTCTTGTAAGTCTTCAGACAAAACCATACACCTCCACCAACATTGACAAGCCTAAAATGATAATCCACTATAATCATACCATTCCGAAACAGGCATTGCAAAGGGGTTTTTGATAATTTTTCGTTTTTTTCTACAATATATCTTCAGTATTACCAGAAGATTGAAGAATTATCTTGTCTTACCGACTATTTTTTTAATTATTATGAATATACTCTTGGAACTCGGTAACTAATCATACAAGCAATTTCATAATTAATCGTGTCCAAATGTGCTGCCCATTCGTCCATCTCGATACGTTCTCCGCCTTGTGAACCTATTAAGGTGACCTTATCTCCTACTTTAGCAGGTTTGGTTAAGCGAACCATCAATTGATCCATACAAATCCGGCCGACAATGGTACATCGTTCACCATTAACTAAAACTTGTGCACCTTGTAAAGCACGACGAATACCATCCGCATAACCAAGTGGGACCGTGCCAATCCACTCCTCCTCGTTCGCTAAATATGTCGCTCCATAACTAATCGGTGTTCCTTTTTCTACTTTTTTTACATGGATTAAACGGCTGTGTAATGCAAGTGCTGACTTTAGCTCAATCGGCTTTTCTAATTTAACAACTGGTGAGGGATACAGTCCATACATGCTGATACCAAAACGGACAAAGTCAACCATTTTTTCAGGAAAACGCATGCTTGCTGCACTATTTCCGGTATGCACCATCACCTTATGTTGTGTCCAATTGTTTTGAAAGATAGTCCATAGTTTATCGAACTGGTTTAATTGCTTTTCGAAGTGCTCTAGTTTTTCTTCATCAGCAGTGGCAAAGTGGGTGAAGATTGCTTCTAAATAAATATTTTCATGTTGAAGAAACGGGATGATTTCTAATAATTCCTGTTCTGTCCGAATACCGATACGCCCCATGCCAGTGTCCCATTTAAGATGAACTGTGAGCGGTTTTGCAAGGGTGAGCTTTTGCACTTCCTCTAGCCATTCTTTCTGATAACAAGTAACAGTAATATCATGTTTCGCAGCAATTTTGGCATCTTCTGGACGGATCCATCCCATAACTAAAATAGGAGCTGTAATACCTCCTTGTCGCAGGCGCAATGCTTCATCTAAAATAGCGACAGCGAGCCTTGTTGCACCTCCATTAAGTGCTGCATTGGCCACTTCCATATCCCCATGTCCATATGCGTTTGCTTTCACTACTGCATAGATTTTCGTTTTATCTGCTAATTTATTCTTTAATTGCTGTATATTATATATAATATGATCCAAATTCACTTCTACCCAAGAATCACGGTAAAATTTTTGTTCCATGTTTATACCCCTTCATTTCGATTGAGTCTAACGCAATCCATTATAAACCATTTAAAGCAAAAAGGGTATAAATTAAAACAGACCAGATTGCACACGGCATATCTTTAATCAACGCACACTCGATACAAACTGCGAACTAATGAAAGTTCTGTTTAGACAGAACGGCGCTTCCGAAGATACCCTTTGCTGTTCCGGGGATATTTTCTCCCCTTCCCTGGATATAAGCATTTATCCCCGGAAGAGAAGACTTTTTCCTCGGAACAGAACGTCGCTTCCAGGAATTAGAGGGGGGGTTCATATCTACTTTACTTCGCAGTTTATGTTTTCTCTGAAGATTCCTATGCTGATACAGAAAAAAGCAGACTTCTTGAAAAGTCTGCCTTTCGCTTATTTCATCGCGTCTTCTGTTGACATGGATCTTGCTACTTCTTTCATTTCTTCTTTAGTTAGTTGTTCACTTGCGACATAATAATTAACCCCTTGGTAATGCCATTGTAATGAATTCTCAGAAAGTGCTCCAACGGTAAAACTTAGATCAATTGGTTCTCCGTTTACTACTTCTGGTACTGCTGTACTTGTTGGGAGCACGTCTACTGTCTCTTGAATAATCGTGAAATTTTTATCTCCTTCATAAGATAACATTACACGTTTACCGTTTTCGACGTCCATTTGATCCTCTTCGACCAGCTCTGAACCTAAATTTTCAGAAGGATAAAGCACCGTTAATTGTGATGGCAGATCTTCTTGTGCCATTACAGGTACTCCGAAAATACTGCTCGTCATATTTGTTTCCATATCAAATGTGTTTTCCGGTAAATCAGGATCTATCTCAAAGTTTGTAAACTCTACTTCAACTAACGGATTTTTATCATGGTCCAATACCTTGACTAACACAGGTTCGTAAGTTTTCTTATCAAAATAAATAGTTTGATATGGGAGGTTACTATTACTTTCATAGCTTGTTTTCGTTTCAAAGACAAAATAACTGTCTGTCACCGTAAAAGTTGCATCACTGTCATCGACTAGGTCTTGTATTAATGATTGGAAGAGATATGGCTGGCTATTGTTTTCCGGCCATTCACTTTGAAATTTAAAGCTTTTGTTTAATGCTGGCGTTAATACAAACACCCCATCGTCATTACGTAAAATAATTTGGCTGCTTTCCTCATCATTTTCATTCTTTAACAGTACACGATAGTAATCTTTTTTCTTATGGGAAACTTCAACCCGGTATGCCTGTTTTTCTTTTCCTGTATCCAATGTCATCATTGCCTGTGATTGATAAGCACTCATATTCTCCACGATATCTTCCAGTTTCTCTACAACATCGTCCTTAGACTTTTCCCCACATGCTGTTAACACAATAAGCAATAATATACCAATTACCAGACTTTTATATTTTTTCATCGCGACATCTCTCCTTTGTCTCATCTCAAGTGGACAAAGGGAACACGATCACACGTTAAGATAATGTACGAAATACTTGCGATAGTCCTTCGATCACATCGGTAGCTAATAAATCCCTCTCTGTGTGGTTATCTTCCACCAGATAATCTGCTGATGTACCATGGAGATAACAGCCATTTGCAAGAGCAGGCAGCAATTCTTCATGCTGCATAATCATGGTGAGTAAAATCCCTGTCAAAACGTCTCCTGTTCCACCCTTTGCTAAGCCGGCATTCCCTTGATCGCTGACAATTTGCTCACCATTCGGTGCTGTAATAATAGTGTGCTTACCTTTTAACACGACATAGACTTGATACTTTTCAGCAAACTGCCGAGAGATAGAAAAAGGCGACCGCTTTACTTCTGGAACAGTTTTATTTGTCAGCATAGCCATTTCTCCATAATGTGGTGTAACCACAATTGGCGCTTTGTGCTGCAACAGTGTTTCCAATAATGGCTTTGCATGATACAGACCATCTGCATCAATTAGTAGTGGCTTGTCTAGTTTTTCAATCAAATCAGAGAGCAGCTGAGAGTCATCACGTCCGATCCCCATGCCAAATGTAATAGCATCTATTTTTTCAAAGGCTTCGAGATCACGGTCTGTCAATCGGTCCGTTAAGTTTGGCAAAAGGTGATACGTTGCTTCGATACAACTACTCGATACGATTGGGAGATTCTCCTTGATTGTAGCAACAGTTACCAGCCCCGCACCTGATCGGAGTGCTGCTCTGGCAGCTAACACAATTGCCCCCGGCATCGTTTGCTGCCCACCAATCACCAGTCCCCTGCCATTCGATCCTTTGTGAGCATACTTTTCACGTTTCGGAAAAGTAGCACGGACATTTTTTATGCACCATCTTTGTTTCGATGCATGCTTGGCATAAGCCATCTGTGATATACCGATTTTTACCGTTTCCCATTTGCCATAGTAAATACTAGTCTTTTCACAAAAAGCCGTTTCTTTTGGAGCTTCAATGATATATGTCTGATCTGCATGAATAGCAAGATCAACCTCCAGCCCATCATTTGCCGGCAAACCACTTGGAATGTCAACCGAAATTTTCTCGACAGGTAAATGATTAATGGCGTCGATCATACTCCGGATTGGCTCACGAATTGCTCCAGAAACACCTATCCCCAGAATCGCATCAATAACGATATCACAATCTACTAATCTTTGCTTTAACTGATGCGAGTCTGTCACATGGACAAGCTTGTCTGACGTATTTAACCACAATGCTTTGTGAAAGGCTGCATCACCTTTAATTTTATGATCTGCTACTAATTGAAAAACTGAGATATCATAACTATATTCCGCTAAGTAGCGGGCAATAACAAAACCATCACCGCCATTATTTCCACTGCCAACTACAATTGCCACCTTCTGATTGTTATCATAGCTTTGAATGATTTGCTGGGCTACTTGTGATCCGGCATTTTCCATTAGAACCTTGCCCTCGATTCCCCCTTTTTCAATCGCATAACGATCTATTTCGTACATTTCTTCCGCGGTTACGATGTACATCTTGTTCCCTCCTACCCGCACTAAAATAGTATGAGACAAACTCTCTTAATATGCAGATTCACTTTCAATTATTACTTGTGCCACTGCATAATCATCACTGTGAGAGATTGATACGAAGCATGTCTCAGCATTTAAAACTTTTGATTGCAAAACAGGTGCTCCATTTTTTTGATTGATAATTTCAATATCTAAGAAACTTAATGGTCCAATCCCAGTTCCTCTTGCTTTTGAAAAAGCTTCTTTCGCTGCAAATCTTCCAGCGATAAATTCTATTTTTCTTTTATTCGATTGAAGATTCTCTAACGATTGCTTTTCTGCATTGGTTAATATTCGATCCAACATTTTCGGTTGACGTTCTACTATTTCTTTTATTCGTCGCAACTCTATAATATCAATTCCGATTCCTTTTATCATTTAGATCAACTCCATTTTATATGGTAAGTATAGCCTAATTACGGTGATAATTAAAATGGTTAATTCTACTGTCCATATCATTTACAGTTGTGCTAAAATATAAGCAATTAACCATAAAAGGGAGAATGCTATGTTTTTACGTACGGAAAGCTTTCGGGATTTTCTACATTTTTATCCGGTTGTTTCAGCGATTATTGCGTTTCAAGTCATTATTTGGCTTGTCGTTGGGATAGTGCCTGGTTTAGGGGAATGGATTTATACAACGGGCATCGGTTGGAATTTGATGATTAGCCAAGGTGAATATTGGCGATTAGTTACGCCAATATTTTTGCATGCTGGTTTCGGTCATATCCTATTTAATTCCTTTTCACTGATTTTATTTGCGCCAGCATTAGAACAAATGCTTGGGAAAGTAAAGTTTTTAATTGTTTATTTTACTGCCGGTATTGCTGCAAATATTCTTACTTATATTGTTGAACCGAATCCTATGTACACACACGTTGGAGCCTCAGGTGCAATTTTCGGGTTATTCGGGTTATATTTATTCATGGTCTTTTTTGAAAAAAGATTAATTGATCCCCAAAACGCGCGACTAATTTTAATCATTTCTGTAATCGGATTAGTGATGACCTTTTTCCGAGCAAACATTAATGTCGCAGGTCATCTATTCGGATTTATTGCCGGGTTTGCACTCGGTCCTGTTATCTTGAGAAATACACAACCATTCTCTCCATGGAAAAATAGACGCAAAGTAAAAGATGACGATATCGGATTTGATCCTAATCGTTGGAACAAAAAACGTTATCGTTACAAACCTTATTTGAAGCCAGTTTTATTTGGTATATTGATCGCATTAGTTTTACTCGGATTCATTTCCACTCTATTTTAACCGAAAGGAGAATGTATTTTGACAGCAGTTTGGTTGTTTACCGTATCATCCATTATCGCTGGATTAGGTATTTTATTTGCCTTTAAGCGATTAATGAAAGGATTAGCTTATCGGATTAAACGAAATGAATTTCACTTTAAAGGTTTGCAAAAAGATCAAATTCGCTTTTTTATTCAAGTTGGTTTAATCGAAGCAGTTCCGATATTTCTAATTATTTTAGGATTTATGTTTATGGGTGAGGAAAACTTATCCACCGCTAGCTTACTTTTACCTTTACTCATTATTTTAGCTGTCATCATTTTCAGTCTGCTTCAAATTCAAAAAACAAAAGCAGAAGTGATGGAAGTAGCATCCAGCTTAAACGCAGAAGAACTCAGCTATGTAAAATCACTTTCCTTTATTGGCTATATGACAGTGTTAGGTATTCCTATTTTAGCAATCGTTGCGATATTTTTAGTGTAGTGTGGGATTATGTGTATAGCAAAAGTCCGTTGCATGGTTTGCAACGGACTTTTTTAATGTAAGGAAAGTATAAAGTTTGCGCAGATGTCTAGCTCCGAGCGCCCAAAAACTAGGCGACTTCACGAATCGCCCTACGATAAGTCATCATCGGTTCGCTTTTCTCAGTGATTCCTTTATCTCAGTTGATTAGCTCCAGCCGCTACGTTTTTAAGCGGGCGCTCTGCGCTTTTCTTATCTTTTATTATTATTACGTTTGTTTTGGAATTTGCGGTTACGGCCGCCTCCCTGTTTGCCTTTACGACCAAATCCGCGTTTATCATTTCTGAATTTTTTGTTATTACCTTTATTGTTTCCTTTTTTAACACTTACCGGTTGAACAGATGTTAAGGTAACTGGTGTTTGTCTTCTTTCTTTGGTTAGCATTTTTAATGCCGCCGCGACAACTGTTGCAGAATCGTATTCGTCTAGAATTTCGCTCGCTGTCTCACGATAATCTTGAAGTTCTTTCTTTTCAATTGTTTTGATTAATTTTTGTACTGTCAGCTGTTGTTGACCTCGTTTTGCTTCATCATAACTAGGTGCTGTCATACGCTTCATTTTACTTTTTGTTACTTTTTCAATTAAATGCAAGTGTGGCATTTCTCTTGGTGTAATAAACGAAATAGCCTCACCCATCTTACCAGCACGACCTGTACGTCCGATACGGTGCACATAGCTTTCTGGATCCTGTGGAATATCAAAATTATATACATGGGTTACCCCAGAAATGTCTAATCCACGTGCAGCTACGTCGGTTGCTACGAGAATTTCAATACGACCGAATTTAAACTTTTTCAAAACGGATGTCCGTTTACCTTGGGTTAGATCACCATGGATTCCTTCTGCACGAAAACCACGTGCTTGCAAACCTTCCGTCAACTCATCGACACGTTTTTTGGTACGCCCAAAAATAATCGCTAATTCTGGAACATGAATATCTAACAAGTTTGTCAAAGTATCGAATTTCTGTTTCTCATGTACTTCTACAAAGAATTGATCGATATTCGAAACCGTCATTTCCTTTGATTTTACTTTTACCTCTTCTGGTTGCTTCATCAATGTTGCTGCAATATCACGAATTTCTTTTGGCATAGTTGCTGAGAACAATAAAGTTTGTCTCTCTTCCGGAATCGCCTTTAAGATATCACGAATATCATCGATAAAGCCCATGTTCAACATTTCATCCGCTTCATCTAGTACAGCAGTGTGTACTTGATCAACACGAATAGTACGACGACGTAAGTGGTCTAATAACCGGCCTGGAGTGGCTACTACAATATGTGGACGATCCTTTAACGCTTTAATTTGACGTTCCATATGTTGACCACCATAGACAGGTAATGTACGAACACCTTTAAACTTTGCAAGTTTATGCATTTCTTCTGACACCTGTATCGCTAATTCTCTTGTAGGTGCTACAATCAACCCTTGAATTTTACGTTCGTTAGGGTCAATTTTTTCGATCATCGGAATACCGAAGGCAGCCGTTTTACCAGTACCCGTTTGCGCCTGGCCAATAACGTCTTTACCTTCCATCCCTAATGGAATCGTTTGAGCTTGAATTGGTGTTGCCTCTTCAAAACCCATTTTCTCTAATGCTTTCATAATTGACGCTGAAATACCTAATTGATTAAAATTTGTCACTATTAATTTCTACTCCTTTTTTCACTATATAAATCTCATCTTTATTATCATTTTTTCGTCGTTATTATCAGTGTATCCAAGTTATACTATCTACATTAAAAAAAGTTGCAAAAAAGTAGGATAAGCTACCCTTTTTCAGGTGCTAACACCCTGATAGGTTTCACTTTATAAATGCCGTTATCGTAATAAATCTTGACTTTGACTAAGATACATACGAATAACAATGAAAAAAGCCTTCCTCCACATTTGGAAGAGGCTTATAAATGACCACTCAATGGATTATTACATCATAACACACTCTTCATTTTAATTCTATATAATATTTCGTATCGTTTCAAACAATTGCGTTTATACTGGATAGATATTATTAGGATTTCTTAAAATAATTGTTATACTTAAGAAAAAGATTGATTTTTTAATATTGTAGGTGATGTTGTGAATAAGCAATTCATTCCATATATAGCGATTATCATCGGTGTAATCTCCGTTTCTACAGCTGCGGTACTTGTAAAATTAGCCGCAGAAGTCCCTTCGGCAGTAACAGCCAATTACCGCTTGTTATTCGCAGCAATTTTATTGTTACCATATATTCTTTTCAAAAGAAGAGATGAATTAAGAAAATTAGCCAAAAGAGAATGGATACTCACGATTGTTGCTGGTATTAGCTTAGCGATTCATTATATCGTCTGGTTCGAATCCTTTCAGTATACATCTGTGGCCAGTTCTACTGTAATCGTGACCTTACAACCTATCTTCGCCTTTATCGGTACCTATCTGTTCTTTCATGAACGTTTTTCTGCCGGTACAGTGATTAGTATGCTGATTGCCATTTTTGGCAGTGTTATTATTGCGTGGGGGGATTTCCAGATAGCGGGTGAAGCCCTTTATGGAGATTTTCTGGCCTTGTTAGGAGCAATGTTTATTACGATTTACTTTTTACTTGGTCAAGGTGTGCGGACAAAACTTTCCGTGATGAGCTATACGTTCATAGCGTACAGTATCGGAGCATTAACGATTATTGCCTATAACCTCTCTGTCTCGAACCCTTTAACAGGTTATGAGCCAAATGAAT
Source organism: Gracilibacillus thailandensis (assembly GCF_010994055.1). Lineage (NCBI taxonomy): Bacteria > Bacillati > Bacillota > Bacilli > Caryophanales > Bacillaceae > Gracilibacillus > Gracilibacillus thailandensis. The sequence goes on from NZ_WJID01000050.1 coordinate 19,025, forward strand.
GGGTGATCTTCCTTTCTCTAGCCATCGTTCCAACGATTCTAGGACTCAATTTGCTTAACTGGGCACTAAAATGGGTGAGCACATCCGTTATTTCAATGGGAATCCTATTTGAACCAATCGGCGCCTCCTTATTAGCCTATATCATACTAAACGAACTGATCACCTGGTCCCAGTGGCTAGGAGGAACGATTGTCATCTTCGGCCTGCTCCTTTTCATCGCCAGCACCCGGAGAAAACGCAAAATGAAAATCACGATTGAACACAATTAGACAGAGGTGACCTAGCCTCTGTCTTTTGTTCTCGAAGACACTTTTCTTCTTTTTCGCTCTACTTTGTCCTCGATAGCACTTCTCGAAGACACTTTTTCTCATTTTCGCTCTACTTTGTCCTCGAGAACGCTTCTCGAAGACACTTTTTTTCTTTTTCGCTCTACTTTGTCTTCGAGAGCACGCGCTCGTTAACCGCAGTCTTACTTTAACAAAAATTGATAGACAGCATTAATGACGACATCTTTATCCTCACCCAGACAAATTAGATGCTTTGAATCATGGAAATAAATAATCTCCGCATCAACTGGTATTTCTTTGTCCAGATAATGTACTGTTTTGTATGGCACCATTCCATCCTGCATTCCTTGTGCAATAAAAACTGGACAGTGAATCTCCTTTAAGTATGGTTTGGTAAATTTCATACATTTCAAAAACTCTCGAATTGCCCTTATCGGAACAGATCCATATTTCGTTCGGTAGTGATTATACAAGGCATCCTCTTTCAACTTTCGCCTCACTGCTTTTTGAGCGAAATTCATTAAATCAACACTTATCCGTGGAATACTAATATACCTTCTTGATGTAGATAGCAATACTAACTTCTTACACGTATACTTTGCTGCTAAGTATGCTGCTATCATTCCTCCCATCGAAAAACCGATCAAATAAATGTCATCGTGATCTTCCTTCAATTCCAGATAGGCTCGTTCTGCTTCATGTATCCAATCTTTATAGGATACATCTAAAAGGTCTAAATCCCTTCCCTCACCTAAGCCATGTCCAGGTAAATTAGGTGTTACTACATGCCAATCTGTCTGTTTCTCTATGTAATAAGCAAGTGGTTCTACTTCATATGGACCACCAGTAAACCCATGAATAATAAGACATGCAGTCATTAGTTGCCTACCTCCCAATAAAGTGAGACTATGATCAGTATAAAATATCTATCACAACAGAAATCCTTGCCATAATCGACAAGGATCATTTTACATTATTTCTGAAAAGATTTTAAAATATTACCGAAATTTTTGAATAAAGGTGATACCTGTTGATAAGTGTTTGCCACTTGATTCACGGTATTAAACACTTTATCCAAATCCATTTCACCATTTTTATTTTGAAAATACTGCAGCATCGGATTATTTGGCTTTCCGAAAAAGGAAGGCGAAGGAGTGTCGAACCCATCATATGGATTTGGTACCATCGGCTTTTGATAATATTGAAATGGTGTCATCGGCATTGGTGATGTATATGTTGGCGGCTGATAAGGATGCATCCCCTGCTGATAAGGGTTTTGATAATTAGAAAAGCCACTATATCTGTAATCCATTTTCTCCCCTCCATCTGCTAATTTAGTATTAGCTTATGCAGATAAAGGGAAATTGGTTCGCTACTACCTAAGTAATTGCTTTAACTTACTTTCCTGAAAACCGATAATTCGATAATCATTATCAATAATAATCGTAGGAGTTATATAAATGTTCTCTTGCTGTAATTGCCGTAAATTCTCTTTATTTACTGTTGTATTTTTTAGCTGAAATGGAATATTCCGTTGTGTTAAGTACTGTACAAGTTGATCACATTCTGTACAATTATCACTGACATATACGTCTATCTGTTGTTCCCGCATGTAGGTAACCCCCTTAACTATAACCTCCTATAGTAATAATTACCCACTACAAACAACATATAAACTTATCATTTTCTATTGTTTTTCAGAAAAATGATCTGCATACATTCCCAGTTTTTTCATCAGTCTAATCGCTTCTACTTTCTCCTCTTCATCTAATCCAGCAGTAATTGCTTCAATTTGTTTCCAATGTTCTGGAAATATATCATTAAGCAACTGTTGCCCATTTTCTGTAATAGATGCATAGGTAATTCTCCGGTCACTAGGACATGGTGTTCGCTTAACTAACCCTTTTTTCTCTAATTTATCTACCACGTATGTAATACTTCCACTAGCTAATAAAATTTTATCCCCTATTTTTTGTAAAGGTTGTTCTCCCTGATGATATAGTAGTTCTAATACACCAAAATCAGTTGTATTTAAACCATGGCTTCGAATATCTTTCGCTACTTGATCGGCAACTGCTCGATAAGCCTTCGACAACACAACAAATAATTTTAGGGAAGGGTCTTGCTTCTTTTTTAAATATTCGTTTCTCTTTTGATCCATCCCTCTCATCCTCTCTCATTATCTATATATGAATGGTATTATAGGCAAACAACTAGAACTAGTCAATTTTTAATGGGAAATAATGTTTCTTCACTATCCAGTATACTAAGATTATTAATAAATAACTAATCATAACAGGATATAACACACTAAACGCCATTGTCACATAAGTGGATATTCCCATCACTTGATCAACAAAAGATGGCGTATACCATTTTTCATTTAATGCTTTTACTTTTCTCTCTATCTCACAATCTAACAAAAAGAATAGTGCTATAAAAGCATATAAAAGCTGAGCTATTAACCACCAACTCCATGTATTCGTAAGTAAGACAACCACTGAAACAACCAACATCACTATGATACTTAGTAAAGATGACATTTGCCAAAAAGCAGTTGTTATTACCGACATATTCCAAGGAATACTGTGAAGTAATTTGTCTTTAAAAATCGCAGTAAAAAAACTTGCTATAACCTTAATGAAGATAAACAACGACAATATAATAGCAATCCCTTGTAATAGTGGGCCTCCTCTTAAGGAAAGCAAAATCATAATAATTAATATCGAAAATAGCATCGTATAGATAATACTGATTTCCTGATTGATACTACGCCTCCATAATTTTCGCATTAGTTTAGTCGGCTGCTGATAAGGAAAAGGAAGTTTTGCTTTTTTGGATGTGAAAAGTGTTTTCAAGAAATAATTTCTTCGTTGCTGCTTTACTTGATCCATTCTACTCATTTGTTTAACAAAGAACATGTTCCATTCTTTGTCATCACTTTTCTCAATCACTTTCATCCAATTGACTTTTGTCAACCGACGTGGCCATATCCATACGTTAAGGGCAAATAGGAAGATAATAAGCATCCAGACAGAGTCCGCGTTTAACTCTAATAATACAAAAGTCAGACGAATTACACCAATAACCAAAACAGCCAACAGATAGAGTCCGATTTTTTTAAAACCTTCTATCTGAAAAAAGTACCATTGAGGTATGACAGTTAAAAATACTACTATTAAAATAGCAGCATACCATTTTACGAGAACTAATGTAGAAAAAGGAGTAACCAGCACTAGTAGCAACAACATTAACGTTAAAGCAACGAACCGTTTTCTAATCACGATCCATAAAGCATATAACCATATATTTTTTATCGAAAAAGGAAGCGACGTCAACTTCCATTCTGCACTTGTAATCGGTAGCGATGGATGTTGAAAGGAAAGCACAATCGCGCCGAATATCAAACCCAATACTATTAGCGGAAAAAATAATTCGATATTTGCCTGATAGTTCAGAAAGACAGCCTCCATGCTTTTGAAGGTATCATATGCAATAAATAAAAACATGATCGCAAAGAAACCGGTATAGATTGTTGTTGTCCAATCAAATGCCACACCAAAGGCTAATTTGTATAATTTTTGCTTTTTACGTATGCGACTCTTTTTAAGAAATCGCATCATTTGAACGGTAGCTTTCATTCTGTCCCTCTCCTTGATAGTGAGTGGAACTCTTCCATCAAGCCATGTTCTGCTACACGTCCTTGATGCAGCATAATATATGTATCTGCTAACTCTTCCATTCTCTCTAATTGATGGGAGGTGAGTAGAATGCTTGTACCATTTTCCGCCTTTTTCTTCAACATTTCTTGCAGGTCATGTGCTGCATGTATATCTAGACCCATAAAAGGTTCGTCAATTAATAGTAATGGGACTTCTGGTAATAATGCACAAATCGTTTGCACTTTTTGACGCATACCTTTCGAAAGTGATTCTGGGTATTCATTTAGTTTATCCGCTATTTCAAATTGCTCTGAAAGTTGTTTTGCACGTCTTGTAAATGTTTTTTCATCGAGCTGATAGCTTTGACCATATAGTTGAAAATGTTGCATCGTTGTTAGTTCCGGTAATAAAAATGGTTCTTCTGGGATATAAGCTAGTTGTTTTTTAAAGGTGATAAATGATTGATCTTGATCCACTTGATTCAAAATAATAGTGCCTTCTTTTTTGTCTTGCCACCCCATGATTGTTTTCATAACGGTTGATTTCCCTGCCCCGTTATGACCGATCAAACCTACAATGCTTCCTTTTTCAACGGAAAATCCTACGTCTTCAAGGATGGTTTCTTTCCCAATTTCAACTTTTAGCTGCTTCACTTCTAACACATAAACGCCCCCCTTCACATATATACGAAAAATGTTGTCAAAAGGTTTCCGAAATTGTCATTTTATACAAATAAGCGATAATAAAAAATAGTGCTGCTCTACTTATCAGATTCGTAATAGATAAAAACTGCTGTGAATTGGGAAAATTTCCGGAATGAGGCTTTCTTCCAAGCTGATTTTTGCTGAATGCTTGTATACGCTCCGAGAAGATACTTCGCTTTGCATAGTGTTGTGGTGGCCGTGCCCACGGAAAGCGCAGTATTCTGCCGGAGCGGTTCGTCAGCACTCTCTTAGTGAAGAATGGAAGAGAGCAAATCCTTGTCAACGTTACTCCACAGTTTATGAACTATTTTACGACATAAAAAGAGACAGTGCTGAGACTGTCTCTTAGGCTAACTCTTCTTGTAAGAACTCTAATACATCGTCTGGTGTTTTGGTGTAGGCACTGTGGCGATGTGCTAGTTTTTCTCCGTTTTGAAAAATAAGTAAGCTTGGGATACCCATTACTTCATACTTTTCAGCCAATCCTTGTACTTCATCACTATTGACTTCATACCAATCATAGTTATTGTACTGTTCTAAAATATCTCCAATAAACATATCCATACGCTTGCAGTCAGGACACCAGTCCGCATAAAATTTAATAATAACTGGATCTTCTGAAGCGATAATTTGATTAAACTGTTCTTCTGTTTTAATAGCTTCCATTATGCATTCTCCTTTTTCAAGTGGTACTTTAGTAAAAGCTAGCATGAACAGGATTTGAAAGCAACTATTCTGTTTAACGATATTCCACCCTGCCTAATAAATAGGCAAAAAGTAGACCACCTGCAAAAGTGATGATACACATAACTGTTGCTCCAACACTAGCTGGCCATCCTGGAAAAATAACAAATACAGATCCGATCACCATACCAATCACAAAAGCGTAAGTAGCAGTCGGAAATGTCATTAAAAAATATCGAATAATTTTACTCATTAATACAATGCCTAGTAAAATTCCTATACCAACTACCGCTATTACGAAGAAATTCAGACTATCTATTGCGTGAATTATTGTCGAGTATGATCCCAAAATTAACAACAGCATAGAACCACTGATTCCAGGTAAAATCATCGCTGCACTTGCTAGGAAGCCTGAACCAAATAACCAGAGGTATGTTGTTGTATGAAAAACGGTAACTGGTTCTGGTTCTCCCGTTTGAAAGAAGGCCATAGAGCCAACGATACAAGTACCAATTACCATTAAAATGATATGTTTTGCTCTAAAAGTGTTTCTAGCATTTGATTTTTGAAAGAGAAATGGCAAAACCCCGATAATTAAACCTAAGAAAGCAAATTGAGTCTGTTCAGGATAATGCGCAAACAACCACTTAATTACTTTAGCCAATAGAAAAATTGCTGCTAAAACGCCTACACCAAGCGGAATTAAAAACTTTAAATGTCTCTTATAATCCTTACTTAAAAATCCGTTTATTGCTTCGATTAATCGGTCATAAATACCCAATACAACAGCAATTGTACCACCACTAACACCTGGAACAACATCACTTGCTCCCATTAACATGCCACGATAAATATTTCGCCATTCCATTCCTCATTCTCCTTATTCTATAAACTCAAGATCCTCTATATTTTTTGAGAGATGCTCTTTAATCTCTGATAAATGATCTGATGCATCAGGTAATTGTTGCTCTGAGACATCCTTTAACGGTAATACTTGCAAGTCTGTGATCGTCTCATCAATGAGGTCAAATTGAACAAAAGTCGGTAAAAAAGACGGAGAATGCACCTTTACATTTGATCCATCTTTTGAAATGGAAAATTGTAAAATCCCACCGATCCTCCTGTATAGCTCATATTGACCTGAAAGGAAATTTCCTAACGAATAGGCGACCAACGTCTTGTTACCGTCTTTACCTTCTAGCCAATCAATCGGCTGCAGCACATGTGGGTGATGACCAATCACCACATGAACACCAAGATCTGCCGCAAATTGCGCTAGATCCTTTTGTTCCTGATTCGGCAGCCGCTGATATTCTTGTCCAAAATGATAACTCACGATCGTAACTTCCGCTAACTCTTCAGCTTCGGAAACATCTTTTTTAATTTGCTCATGATCAATTAAGTTGACTAAATATTCCTTCCCATCTGGAATCGGTATGCCATTCGTACCGTATGTATAACTTAAGAAAGCTACTGAAATACCTTCTTCTGTTTCTAAAACTCGTAATGTTTGTTGATCTTCCTCACTTTTGAAGCTTCCGGTATAAGGCATATCGATCTCCTCGTAATATGCAATCGCATTACGAATCGCTTCTTCCCCTCTATCTAGCGTATGATTATTGGCCATCGTTACGATATCAACACCAGCTTCTTGCAAATCATCTCCTAAATCAAAAGGGCTGTTAAATTGTGGATAGTCGGATAAACCAATTTCTTCTCCACCCATAATCGTTTCCTGGTTAGCCATTGTAATGTCTGGTGTCTTTAAATAGTCCTGTACAGGGTTGATCATCGACAGAAAATCATATTTTTCACCATTCCACGCATCATTATAAACTCGTTCATGAATTAGCAAATCTCCAATCGCAGCGATATCTATTTCATTTGTAGTGAAACGGATATCGGATTCTTTGTAAGATCTTTCTTTTTTATCCATATGGTGAAAGTGTCCCTGATATTCTTGGTGTCCTGCACAACCTGTAACCAATAATAGCAACAGCAAACAAATGGTACTAGCATGCTTCATACAAAAACTCCTCCAAGAAGACTCCCCTTATTTTAACATAAAAAAATAATATTTATTGCCAAAAAAATGAAGTAATGAAAGATTTTCATTCGTCAGTTACTAGTGAAAGGAAAAAAAGGAGGATGAAACATGATAGATGTAAGAGACATCAACCATACATTTTTATTAGGAAAAAAACAGAATGAAACAGCACTTCCAGTGTTAAAAAACATTTCATTTTCTGTAGATAAAGGGGAGATTCTGGCGATAACAGGTAAAAGCGGGTCTGGTAAATCGACCTTACTCAACATTATCGGCGGATTTATGAAACCAACTAGCGGATCGGTATGGATTAAGGAGATGAATGTAACCAATTTAAACGAAGGAGAATATGCGGATTTTCGATTAGAAAATATCGGTTTTATCTTTCAAAACTTTCAATTGATCCCAAGTATGACCGCCTTTGAAAATGTAGAACTACCTTTAGTGTTAAAAGGGCTGTCAGAGAAAGAAAGAAAAGAGAAGACCGAACAAACATTAGAACAAGTCGGCCTCTCCAATTACCATCATCATTATCCTAGCGAATTGTCTGGTGGTCAGCAGCAACGGGTAAGTATCGCACGAACACTCGTAATAGAACCACCTATCATTCTTGCTGATGAACCGACAGGTAGTTTAGACAGTGAAACGGAACAAGAAATCTTAGATTTGATTACCGGATTAAATCGGGACTTAGGCATTACCTTTTTAATGATTACACACGACGAAGAGGTTGCTCAAATTGCTTCGAAACAGATCCATATTCATGACGGTGAAATTGTAAAGGAGGAAGTTAGTGCATGACATTTAAAGATCAATGGCGGTTTGTCCGCAGTAATATGAAACGGAGTAAATCCAGAATATTTATGACGGTATTGGCAACCGCGATGGGGGTCGCGTTTTTAATTGTTTTAGCTTCTGTTGGTTTTGGTTTACATACAACCTTTATCGACGATATCATTCGCGATCGCTCGGTCACTCAAATGCAAATAGGGGGAATCGAAAAAGAAGATGGCTATGCACCGATTACGGATAAAGAAATAGAGGAACTTGAAAAAGTCGAAGGTATGAAAACTGTCACTAGACAACAAACATTAAGACAAACACCTCTATTTAACATGGATGGTTACAGCGGAAGTACGGAAACAGTCGTATCCCACTTCCCATCAGAATTAAAGGCAGGAATGGAACTTACTGATGGTAATTTACCGGAAGAGCCTTACGAAGCTGTAGTAGGCTCACATTTTTTAGAAAATCTTTATCCTGAAGATCTCTCAGCAGATGAAGAGATTTATGATGAAGAAGGTATGTTGAAAGAGGAATTTAAATATGACGGATCACTTATTGGTCAGGAAATTGAAATGGTAGTCGAGCAAAATGTAGATGGTGAAACGAAAGAGCATGAGATTACTTTAACCATTACTGGTATCGTTGAACCACCTGCTAGAGATTGGATGCAAGATAGACAAGTATATATATCGGATGATGTTTTAACTGAAGTAGAATCATTCACGGAAACATCTAGAGGAGCGATAGTTGATCCTAACTATCCTGAAGCTGAACAAGAAGTTACTGGTTATGATTATGTCTATGGATATGCTAATTCGTTGGGAGAAGTACAAGAGATTTCGGAGTATTTAACTGAAGAGAATTACTTAGTATATTCTGCAGCGAGCGAACTAGACCATTTAAATACCTTTTTTACGATCGCAAAAGCCGGACTGATTTTTATTGGAACGATTGCTATCATAATTGCATCGATTGGTATATATAATACGATGACAATGGCCGTTACCGAGAGAACTTCCGATATTGGCATTATGAAAGCAATTGGTGCCCACCCGAAAAAAATTAAGCAGATCTTTTTGCTTGAAAGTAGTTATATCGGTCTACTTGGGGCATTTATCGGTACTGTAGTAGCTTTTGTCATTAGCATTCTCTTAAACATTGGATTACCATTAATCATTGAATCTGCCTTTGAGCAGGAGTTACCTGAAGGATTCCAGTTTTCCAGTATCCCTCCTTCATTGATTGTTATTGCAGCTGTGATCTGTTTAATTGTAACGGTTCTTTCTGGCTTAAAGCCTGCTAAACGAGCTACACAAATTGATGTATTAAAAGCGATGAGAAGAGAGATATAGAGAGTTATTTACTCTCTATATCGTATTTTTTACGTAAACTATCAGGCGCCATCTTGACCATTTGCTGAAGAATCAATGTCGCAACCATAACATCATCAAATAAACCGAGTACTAACAAATAATCGGGTATTACATCAAACGGGAAAATGATATATCCGATGATGAGAATAAGTGATGCTAACTTTGCAGTCACTTTTACTTCTTTGGATAAGTAGAATTCCTTAAAGAAAGGAAACGATTTACGGAATTTGAATAGAAATTTGAAGCGTCTAAAAAAACGCATGATATCCCCTCTTTTCTTCGATTCCATCACCTAAAATATACCCCAATATCTAAGTTAAAAAACCTAGCACAATAGATGCGAACAGAATGGCGCTTCCGAGATATTTCCTTCTCTTCCCTGGATATAGCCGATTATCCTCGGAAGAAAAACTTTTTTCCTCGGAACAGGATGGCGCTTCCAGGGTATTTCCTTCTCTTCCCTGGATATAGCCGATTATCCCCGGAAGAGAAGACTGTTTCCTTGGAACAGGACGGCGCTTCCGGGGATATTTCCTTCCCTTCCCTGGATATAGCCGATTATCCCCGGAAGAGAAGACTTTTTCCTTGGAACAGGACGGCGCTTCCGGGGATATTTCCTTCCCTTCCCTGGATATAGCCGATTATCCCCGGAAGAGAAGACTTTTTCCTTGGAACAGGACGGCGCTTCCGGGGATATTTCCTTCCCTTCCCTGGATATAGCCGATTATCCCCGGAAGAGAAGACCTTTTCCTCGGAACAGAATGGCGCTTCCAGGGATATTTCCTTCCCTTCCTTGGATATAATCGTTTATCCGCGGAAGAAAGGACTTTGATATAAATGAAAACCCGTTTTGATAGCTATCAAAACGGGTTTTTCTTATTTATCCATTAACCTTTTTTCTTTGCTGCTTTTTCACGTTCGTTTTTGTTTAAGATCTTCTTACGTAAACGAACAGTTTCTGGAGTAACCTCACAATATTCATCGTCATTCAAGTATTGAATTGCTTCTTCTAATGACATTTTACGTGTTTTACGAATCGTTGCAGTTTGATCTTTCGTTGCAGAACGTACGTTGGTTAAGTGTTTTTCTTTGGTGATATTTACCGTTAGGTCATTCTCACGGTTATGTTCGCCAACTATCATTCCTGCATATACTTCTGTACCTGGCTCAACAAAAATGACACCACGGTCTTCTAGGTTCATGATACCATACGTAGATGCTTTGCCATTTTCTAGCGCTACTAGTACACCTTCGCGACGGCCGCCTACTTGCCCTTTTACAAGTGGAGCATATTCTTCGAACGTATGGTTGATAATTCCGTAACCACGTGTCTGTGTCATAAATTCTGTGGCATAACCGATTAATCCACGAGATGGCACTTTAAATTCCATACGAACTTGTCCAGTTCCATGATTTACCATATCGAGCATTTCACCTTTACGTGCACCTAGAGATTCCATAACTGGACCTGTATAATCTTCTGGTACGTCGATTTGGACACGTTCAACTGGTTCACATTGCTGACCGTCGATTTCTTTAATGATAACTTGCGGTTTAGAAAGCTGCAGTTCATAACCTTCACGACGCATATTCTCAACTAATATAGACAAGTGTAGTTCACCACGCCCCGATACGGTCCATGCATCTGGTGAATCAGTTGGGTCAACACGTAAACTTACATCTGTTTCTAATTGTGATAATAGACGTTCTTCGATTTGACGGGAGGTAATATATTTACCTTCTCTACCAGCAAAAGGACTGTTATTCACTACAAACGTCATTTGTAATGTCGGTTCGTCGATACGTAAAATCGGTAATGCTTCCTGATGTTCAGTCGGACAAACCGTTTCACCTACGTTAATATCCTCCATACCGGCAACCGCAATAATATCTCCCGCTGTTGCTTCTTCAATTTCGATTCGTTTCAAACCGATAAATCCAAATAATTTAGTTACACGGAAGTTTTTCACCGAACCATCAGTCTTCATCAGTGATACTTGCTGTCCTACTTTAATCGAGCCACGGAAGACACGGCCAACACCGATACGTCCTAAGTAGTCATTGTAATCAAGCATGGTGATCTGGAATTGCAGAGGCTCATCCGCATTATTAACAGGTGCAGGAATTTTTTCTAGGATCGTTTCAAAAATTGGCTCCATTGTTTCCTGTTGCTCTTCATCTGGATAACTGGATGTACCATTTAACGCAGAAGCATAAACAACCGGGAATTCTAATTGATCATCATCAGCACCAAGTTCAATAAATAAATCTAATACTTCATCAACAACTTCATCTGGACGCGCATTAGGTCTATCGATTTTGTTTAGTACAACAACTGGCTGCAATTTTTGTTCCAATGCTTTTTTTAGTACAAAACGGGTCTGTGGCATACATCCTTCATAAGCATCCACCACAAGCAATACCCCGTCCACCATTTTCATAATCCGCTCTACTTCACCACCGAAGTCAGCGTGTCCTGGTGTATCCAATATATTAATGCGTGTATCATTATAATTAATCGCAGTATTTTTCGCTAAAATCGTGATTCCACGTTCTTTTTCAATATCGTTGGAATCCATTGCACGCTCTTCCACTTGCTCATTTTCACGAAATGTTCCTGAGTAACGGAGTAACTGGTCAACTAACGTCGTTTTGCCATGGTCAACATGGGCAATAATCGCAATGTTGCGAAGTTCTTCTCTCAATTGCGTCATTTTATTCTCTCCTCTTAAAGATGCGTTCATCATATTATAAAGTGAGACTTCCATCTGCGGAAGCGACCCCACTGATGCTAAGCGAAACTTATCAGGTTGTTAGCTTATCTGATCCCCACTTAGCTTCTTCGATTTATTTCAACCTTAAAGTGGGGTTTTACGGACGATTAGCACCGTGACAACTTACCTAGTATATCATAATAGTCAGGAATTGTTATCAATAATCGTTATTTTTTTCAAATTCGGTAAATATAATCGTAAATCTTGCTCCACCATACGGCGCATTTTCTGCTTTAATTGATCCTCCTGACCGCTCGATAATCGCCCGTGCAATCGCTAAGCCAAGACCTGTTTCTCCACTCTCACCTTTGACAAAACGGTGAAATAACTTTTTCAATAGTTCTTCATCTATTCCTTCACCATCATCCGTAATTTGGATTTGAAATTGTTTATTCTCGGTAAACGCCGTCACTTCCACTTGGGTATCCGCATGTCGAATCGCATTTGTAATGATATTCATCACTGCTTGTAACATTTTTTCTCCATCAAACATAACTTCCACTTCATCGACTTGGTTTTGTTTAACTTGAATCTGTTTTTCGTTTGCGATCGGAATTGCTCTTTCCATAATTTGTTCCATAAATATTTTACTATTTACCCTTTCTGGTCGATAGATATCTGCTTCACTATCCAGTTTAGCTAGTAAAATAATTTCGTTAATTATTTTTTTCAGACGTTTAATTTCTGCTACCATCACTTGCAGACCACGTCTAGCTTCTTCTCCCTCAAATATTCCATCACGAATCCCCTCTGCATAACCTTGAATCGTCATTAATGGGGGTTTAAGTTCATGGCTAGCATTCTGGAAAAAGTGGTGCTGTGACTGAATAAAACTATTTAACTCATTTGCCATTTCAACAACACTTTGCTCGACCTCTTTGATTTCTCCAGTTGCTTTTACTTCTTCCATCTCATCAAATTTGCGTTTTTCGATTTTCTTTAATTGATGTTTGAGTTTCGTTAATGGTGTAACAAGTTTAGTTGTCAAATAATGACTAAGCAAAACAGCTACCGCAATTCCAATCAGGAAAATCAAAAACAATCGGTTCATCAAGCTTTTTTGTACGTCCTGCAAATCATCTAACGGTGTAAGTAATACTAAATGTTGAGTGGACAACGGAGACAAGATCGGAATTATTGATACCACATAATTATCATCTTTTCCCTGCCATAAAGGCTGTGTCCTACTGTCAAGATCATATTCCTGAATCCACGATTCAATCGTATTCATATTAGGAATCGAGGAAAAAACGATCCTTTCACTTGCTTCATCATACGCAAAGACTTGCAAATTATATTGCTCTAGCATTTGCAATAATCGTTGTACATTTGTCGTATTATTGAGATCTTCTGACAATATGAAATTGACGATCAATTCCCCTTTGTCCTCTAACTGGCGTTGCTCGTCCTTAATTAACATTTGGAGCATTTGTGAGTAAATCATAATACCAGTAACGGTCATGATCACCACTAGTAATGTTGTAAAAGCGATTGTTAATTGATATTGCAGCTTCATTGGTCGCCCTCATCATATTCTAGGCGGTACCCATATCCCCAAACGGTTTCAATCGGTAAACTATCCAGTTTTTTTCTTAGTCTTTTCACTAAATCATCCACTGCCCGATCACTCCCGAAGTAATCATCTCCCCAAACCAGTGTAAGTAATTCTTCTCTAGAAAAAGCTCGGTTTGGTTTTTGTGCAAAGATTTCTAACATCGCAAATTCTTTAGATGTTACATCGATTTCCTCTTTCTTCCAATGCACAATTCGTGCTGCTTTATCGATCTCCAATTCTCCCAATTCAATAACAGCTGTTGAATTAGATTGCTGAATTGGCAGCGCTTCTGCTCTTTTAAACAACCGCTTCACTCTCGCTACTAATTCCCGCGGGCTAAATGGCTTCGTTAAATAATCATCACTGCCAAGTTCTAAACCGAGAATTTTATCGACTTCCTCATCTTTTGCCGATATGATAATAATCGGTACTTCACTTACTTGTCGGATTTTTTTACATAATTCATAACCATCCATTCCTGGTAACATAATATCAAGAATCCACATATCAGGTTGTCCACTCTGAGCACGCTGCCATGCATCTTCCGCATTCTCCAAAAGGGTTACTTGAAATCCTCCCTTTATTAAATAAGCTTTTACGATATCTCTAATATTTGCATCATCTTCTACAATATAGATGTGTTGATTCATATTGCTTCACCTCTCCTATTGTACCCCTATTTACTTGCTCTTATTTTCGCACATTTACAAAGAAAAATTAAGCAACGAGCGATAAAATATTCCTTTTACACATTTTTTATACAATTATCCCATTAACATGCCGTATATAACGGGTATGATAAATAATAGAAGATACATTAAATTTCCTGCGAAAGGGTGATAATAAATGAATGAAGAATTCAATCAAGAACAAACAACAGAGCAAAATAAAAAAGGGAAAAAAGAGAAAAACACATTAGCTATGTTAATGAGCGGAGTTGCAGGTGGTGTAATTGCCGCACTGTTTACCGGTGGTATTTTCCTTAATATGATCAATGATGATCAAGCTACTTCTTCTGAAGACAACAATCAGAATGGTGAGCAAACTGAACAAACTTCAACAGAGGAAGCTGTACCGACAACTAATCTTGCTAATCAATCCTCTAACTCGATTGGCAGTGCAGTAGAAAAAGTATCTGATGCAGTAGTTGGTGTCTCCAACATTCAACAAATCAGCCTGTGGGAAGAATCTGATGCAGCTGGCACAGGATCAGGTGTGATTTATAAAAAGGATGACGAATATGCTTACGTCGTTACGAACAATCACGTTGTGGAGGGTGCTCAAGAAGTAGAAGTGATTCTCACAAATGGTGAACATGTTGCAGCTAACGTAATGGGAACAGATGCGTTAACCGATTTAGCTGTCCTTCGTATCCCTAGTGAGCAAGTTTCGACAGTTGCAGAATTGGGATCTTCAGATGATTTAACTGTAGGTGATACTGCAATTGCGATCGGTAACCCGCTCGGACAAGAGTTTGCTGGATCTGTAACACAAGGTATTATCAGTGGGTTGGATCGTTCAGTCGATGTCGACTTAAATAGAGACGGACAACCAGACTGGACCACAAACGTTATTCAAACAGATGCAGCAATTAACCCTGGTAACAGTGGTGGAGCCTTAATTAATACGAATGGGCAAGTGATTGGTATTAACTCCATGAAAATTGCCCAATCTACCGTAGAAGGAATTGGCTTTGCGATTCCGATTAATGATGCGAAACCAATTGTTGAACAACTTGAAACAGGAAACGAGGTTAAACGTCCATTTATCGGAATCAGTGCTGTTGATCTCTCAACTGTTCCTCAACGTCATATTCAGGAAACATTGCAATTAGATGAAAGTGTTGAAAAAGGTGTTGTCATCGCACAAGTTGAGCCAAATTCACCAGCCGAAGAAGCCGGTCTACAACAATATGATGTCGTGACAAAACTTAACGACAAAGATATCGAATCCATGTTAGATCTTAAGAAATATCTGTATAGCGAAACAGAAGTTGGTGAAGAAGTAACGATATCCTTCTATCGTGAAGGTAATCTACAAACTGCAACATTAGTTTTAAATGAACAAAAAGATATGTAATAAAGATGAAAACCCCAAGCATTTGAATACTTGGGGTTTTCTCTATTTTCCATGTTCAATACAATATCTCGTAGTTGGAATAGCCAACAAACGATCCTCATCAATAGGTTTTCCGCACTTCTCACAAAATGGATAGGTTTCGTTGACAATTGCTTCTAAAGCATGTTCTATCTCCGCTAACTCTTCCTGCAAGTGATGATCGATGCTTATATCTTTTTCCCTTTCAAAAAGCTCTGTTCCCATGTCTGCAGGATGGTTATCCTCAAATGTTGACAGTTCACCTACTGCTTCATCTAATGGATTATCTTTACTTAATTGTTCACGATGCAACTCTTCTTTTCTTTTTTCCAGGAGTTGTTTACAATGATCTAATACTTTTTGATTCATATTCACCCTCCCCTTATGCAACTATTCCCATTATCTCGTCTTTAAAAACAACCATTGGGAAACCGGCTATTTTTTGGTAAAGTAAAAGAAAAAGGAGGAGAAATATGACAACAACAATCGGGTTTATCGGTACTGGTGTAATGGGGAAAAGTATGGCAACACATTTAATTGAAGCTGGATATGAGGTTCATCTTTTTACACGAACGAAAGCTAAAGCTCAAGAACTTCTGGATGCCGGAGCAGTCTGGGAAGAATCGATTGCTTCTCTAGCCCAAAGGGTAAACGTCATCATTTCTATCGTAGGCTATCCTTACGATGTTGAAACCATTTACCTTGGTGAAGATGGTATTATTACACATGCACAACCTGGAACCTATTTAATTGATATGACTACCTCTGATCCTGTTCTTGCCGAAACAATCTCTCAAGCAGCTGAAAAGAAGGATCTGCACAGTTTAGATGCACCTGTATCCGGTGGTGATATCGGTGCTAAAAATGGCAAACTGACCATCATGGCTGGTGGCAAAGAAAAGGATTTTGAGGCAATGCGCCCCATCTTTGAAAAATTGGGTGAAAATATAGTCTTACAAGGACCTGCAGGGGCAGGGCAGCATACGAAAATGGCAAATCAAATTACAATAGCTTCCAATATGATTGGAGTATCAGAAGCAATTATGTATGCCAAAAAAGCTGGACTTGATCCAGTACGCGTTTTAAAAAGCATCTCAACTGGTGCAGCAGGCAGTTGGTCTCTGTCTAATTTGGCACCACGAATGATCAAAGGCGACAGCGATCCTGGTTTTTATATCAAACATTTTATTAAGGATATGAAGATTGCCTTAGCAAATGCGAAGAAAATGGGATTACAAACACCTGGATTGGCTTTGTCATTAGAATTATATGAAGAGTTAGCCGAAAAAGGGTTGGAAGACCGAGGAACGCAAGCATTGATTAAGTGGTTTGAAGGAAATCTATAACAAACTTTTTATCACAAACTTACTATTGACTAGCCAAATCTACAAGAGTATTGTATAGTTATCATTTTTATAAAACTACCCTTTAAGCATTACCATATGAGCGAGGAAATCATTTTTTTGATAAACTACATGTTTATCTTGGGATGAATCTTAACATACTTAGTGAAGAAGGGATACCTCATTCTCTAATCCGACAGCTAACCTCGTCAGCATTTGTGCGAAAGGGTTAATGAGATCATTGGCCATCTTATTAAGGGTGGTCTCTTTCTGTTTAAAAAAGGAGATACAATAATGAAAAAACAGTACGCAGTATTTGGACTAGGTCAATTTGGTGGAAATTTAGTTAAATCATTTGCTGAGTTAGGCGAAGATGTATTGGCAATTGATACAAATCCAAGCAAAGTAAAAAAATATTCCAAAATTGCAACACATGCGGTTCAAGCAAATGGCGTTGATGAAGCTTCCTTGAAAGAAATTGGCATTAGGAATTTTGACCATGCTTTTGTCTCGTTCGGAGAAAATATTGAAGCCAGTATCTTAACATCCTTATTGTTAAAAGATCTTGGAGTTCCTAGGGTATGGTCGAAAGCACAAAATGACTATCATCATAAAGTGTTAAGCAAAATTGGGGTCGATAGGGTTATCCAGCCAGAACGAGAAATGGCAAGACGTATCGCTCATCACACCGTATCTGACAATGTTATTGACTATATAGAGTTATCTGAAGATTACAGTATGGTAGAAGTCGTCGCCACTAACAAATTACATAATAAGTCTTTGGCTGAATTGAGTGTAAGAGAAAGATTCGGATGCACGATTGTCGGTATACACAGAGATAAAGAAATGATCGTAAGACCAGAAGCTGAAGAAAAAGTATTAAAAGAAGATCTTTTAATTGTGATGGGGCGTAACTCCGAAATTTATCGTTTTGAAAAAGAAGGAGTATAAGGCTTAATGAATGGTGTTAAAATCTGAACATATACTAGAACTAAAATGGATTGTGAAGTCAAGAAAAACATGTTAGAATATTGTCTTGCAAGATTATAAAAGTACAAACCAACCTAAAAACATTTATATCTTGCAAATATGAATTGATAGGTGGTAAAAAAATGGAGAACAAAGAAAAGTATCAAGTATTGTTGTATTATAAGTTTGTCACAATTGAAGACCCAGAAACATTTGCACAAGAACACTTAAAATTCTGTAAAGACTTAGGATTAAAAGGTCGCATTCTTGTAGCTGAAGAAGGTATTAATGGTACCGTTTCTGGAACTGTGGAACAAACTAATAAGTATATGGAAGCAATGCATAATGATCCAAAATTCAGTGACATGATGTTCAAAGTTGATGAGTCGGATGGACATGCCTTTAAGAAAATGCATTGTCGTCATCGTCCAGAGTTAGTAACACTTCGCTTAGGTGAAGAAGATGTTGACCCACGCGAAAAAAATGCTGACTTTTTGGATCCTAAAGAGTTTTATGAAGCAATGCAAGATGAAAACACTGTTATTTTAGATACAAGAAATGATTATGAATATGAACTAGGTCATTTCCGTGGTGCGATTAATCCTGATATTGAGACTTTCCGTGACTTACCTGAATGGATTGAGAATAACCGTGAAAAATTAGAAGGTAAGAAAATACTTATGTATTGTACTGGCGGAATTCGCTGTGAAAAATTCGGTGGTTGGATGAAAGAAAAAGGATTCGATGATGTCGCACAGCTTCACGGTGGAATTGTCACTTACGGAAAAGACCCCGAAGTACAAGGTGACTTATGGGACGGTCAACTTTATGTGTTTGATGAACGAATTTCAGTTCCAGTAAACCGCAAAGAACATGTTGTAGTTGGAAATGATTACTTTGATGGTGAACCTTGTGAACGCTATGTAAATTGCGCTAACCCTGACTGTAATAAACAAATTTTATGCTCCGAAGAGAATGAACATAAATATATGCGCGGATGTACACACGAATGCCGTGTTCACCCTCGCAATCTATATGTGGAAGAACACAATCTTTCTGAAGAAGAAATTCAAGCAAGATTGGATCACATCGCTGAAGAAGACGGCGTAATGCAAGAATCTTAATCAAATCACGAGGTTTAATCCTCGTGATTTTTTATTATACTTTTTTCGTCGTTGAAACAAGCTGTTCCTCGTAGTTACCAACTTAATATGCTATCCTTTTATATAGGAGGCGATTTAATTGGGATTGTTTGATTTTACAATTGAAACAGTTAAAGGTGAAGAAAAAACAGTTAACGATTATAAGGCAAAAGCGATGATTGTTGTAAATACCGCTAGTAAATGTGGCTTTACTCCCCAGTTTGATGGGCTACAAGAATTGTATAATAAATATAAGGATGACGGATTAGAAATTTTAGGATTTCCTTGTAACCAGTTTATGAATCAAGAGCCTGGCTCGAGTGAGGAAGCGGAAGAATATTGTCGCCTTAATTATGGAGTCAGCTTCCCGATGTTTGCAAAAATTGATGTACGAGGCAAAAATGCGCATCCTCTATTTCAGCACCTCACTAAAGAAGCACCTGGAATAATCTCAGATCAAATCAAATGGAATTTCACGAAATTCTTGATTGATGAGAATGGAAATGTCGTAAAACGCTATGCACCGAAGACTGAACCGAAAGAAATAGAAAAAGACCTAAAAGAATTACTGTAAAAATGTTAAGAGTGACAGTTTAGATTCAAACTGTCACTCTTCTAATTAACTAATCTCTCTTAATAAATTGGCCATTTCGATTGCAGAAATTGCCGCTTCTGCTCCTTTGTTTCCTGCTTTAGTACCAGCACGCTCGATTGCTTGCTCGATCGTATCTGTTGTTAACACACCGAAAATAACCGGAATACCAGCATCCATAGAAACACCTGCTACACCTTTTGATACTTCATTGCTAACATAATCAAAGTGTGGTGTAGAACCACGAATAACAGTACCTAATGTTACAACCGCATCATATTTTCCTGATTCGGCCATTTTTTTCGCTACTAACGGGATTTCAAATGCTCCTGGTACCCATGCTACATCGACATCATCTTCTGAAATACCGTGACGACGGAAAGCATCTTCTGCGCCACTTAACAGTTTACCTGTAATAAATTCATTAAATCTTCCTACAACAATCCCTACTTTTAAACCTGTACCTACTAGATTACCTTCAAATGTTTTTGTCATGTTAAATTCCTCCTCCATCTTGATTACCTTTTACATGTAATAAATGATCTAATTTTTCTACTTTTGTTTGTAAATATCTCTCATTATTTTTATTGGCCGGAATCTCAATTGCTTTTCTTCCTACTAATTCGAGTCCATACTCTTGAATACTTGAAAGCTTACGAGGATTATTCGTGAGTAAATGCAGCTTTCCAACTCCTAAATCTCTTAATATTTGAACACTGATCGCATAGTCTCTTAAATCGTCTGGAAAGCCCAACTGGTGATTCGCTTCCACCGTATCATAGCCTTCCTCCTGCAATTTATATGCTTTCATTTTGTTAATTAAGCCAATACCACGGCCTTCTTGACGCATATAGACGAGCACGCCTCGCCCTGTGTTTTGGATTTCCTCTAATGCTTTTTCTAATTGTGGTCCACAATCACAACGCTCCGAGCCGAAGACATCGCCGGTTAAACATTCAGAATGTACACGCACCAATGTCGGTTCTTGAGGATTTAATTCACCTTTATATAGTGCGACATGTTCCTGACCAGTGTATTTTTCTGTATAGGCAACAAGTTTAAAGTCACCATATGCAGTCGGTAAATTAATTTCTGTTTCTTTGACAATTAATTGGTCATAACGTTTGCGGTATTGGATTAATTCTTGAATCGAAATCATAGGCATGTTATGTTTGTCTGCCATTTTTTCTAAATCACGTTGGCGCGCCATTGTTCCATCTTCATTCATAATTTCGCAAATAACCGCCACAGGCTTTGAACCTGCTAAACGTGCTAAATCGATCGCCGCTTCGGTGTGACCTGTTCGTTCCAGTACTCCTGCTGTTTTTGCAATTAATGGAAAAACATGACCAGGTCGTTTAAAATCCTGTGCTGTCGTCGTATCATCGACTAATTTCTGAATCGTTAATGCGCGTTCCTGTGCACTTATTCCCGTATGTGTTGTATGATAATCAATACTGACAGTAAAGTTAGTACCGTGATCATCGGTATTTCGTGTCACCATTTCCCCTAACTGAAAACGGTCAGCGTAACTTTTGGTCATCGGTGCACAGATCAATCCGCGACCTTCCTTAGCCATAAAATTAATCACTTCTGAAGTCGTATGTTCTGCTAAGGCAATAAAATCCCCTTCATTTTCACGATCTTCATCATCCACAACGATAACAATTTCTCCTTTTTTTAATGCTTCTATAGCTGCTTCTACTGAGTGCTTCATCGCTACACCTCCTTAAAATCCGTATTGCTGTAATTTCTCTTCTGTAATACCTGTTGTTTGATTAGATGTTTGCAGGAGACGTTCCATATATTTTGCTAACATATCAAATTCAACATTTACTATGTCCCCTTGCTTTTTTGCTCCAAGGACAGTTGCTGTTTGTGTTTCTGGGATGAGTGAAATGGTAAATCCTTTCTCATCCACTCCAAAAACAGTAAGTGAAGTACCATCCACTGCGACCGAACCTTTCAGTGTAATATAACGTGTTTCAGGTACGGAAATGTAATAATACTTAGCGTTATCTTCCTGCCATGTGCGTTCAATCGTTCCAACTGCATCAACATGACCGGAGACAAAATGGCCACCAAATCTCCCATTGGCATGCATGGCACGTTCTAAATTAACTTCAGATTGTGAAGATAATTTCGATAGTGATGAGCCACGGAATGTTTCTGGAATGACATCAACGGCAAACCAATCAGATGCAAATTCAGTTACGGTCAAACAAACACCGTTGACAGAAATACTATCGCCTACCGAGACATCTTCTGTGACCTTTTTTCCATGTATTTTTAATTGTAAAGCTTGATTATTCTGCGTTATCGACGCTATTTTTCCCTTTTCCTCTACAATGCCAGTAAACATTAGGACTCCTCCTTCGGTTTTGCGATAAGCTTAAGGTCTGGACCAATTTGTTGGATTTCTATAAATTCTAGTTGTTGCGCTTCTTTCATCGCTATCGGTGATGCACCACCGATTACGGACTGTGCATCCTGCCCTCCTAATAGTTTTGGTGCAATATACCAATGGCATTCATCAAATAATCTTTCTCTGAGAAAAGCTTGATGTATAGTAGCGCCACCTTCTACATAAATGGACTGGACTTTTTCCTCTGCTAAGACTTCCATTAAATCGGTTAATGCAATTTTTTCAGTAGGCAATTGAATCACCTTGATATGTGGGTACGTTGTTGTAAATTGTGCTTTATCTGCTTGATTACCACATACCATCCAAGTTGGTGAATCAGTTTCAAATATATGATGATCGCCTGTCAGTGATAAATTGGTATCTAAAATAATGCGAATCGGACTTTTTCCGCCTTGGGGCAGTCGCGTTGTTAAACTGGGATTATCTTTTTCTACCGTTTGTCTCCCCACTAGGATTGCATCATGTTTATGCCGTTCTTTATGAACATCTTCTCTTGCTTCTGTCGACGTGATCCATTTACTATCACCTGTAGCAGTAGCAGTTTTACCATCCAATGTTGTCGCTGCTTTCAAAGTAATGAAGGGACGCTTTTTTTCTAAGTAATGAAAAAAGTGTTGGTTTATTCTTAAGGCACGCTGTTCTTGAATACCTATTTCTACTTCGATACCAACATTTTGTAAAATTTCTACACCTTTTCCTGCTACTTTAGGGTTTGGATCAAGACATGCAATATAGACCTTCTTTACTTCGCTTTTCACTAGGAGTTCTGCACATGGCGGTGTTTTACCGTAGTGAGCACAAGGTTCCAGCGTAACATAGACATCCGCTCCTTTTGCCTTCTCACCTGCTTGAGCAATGGCATGAACTTCTGCATGTGCCTCACCAGCTTTTAAATGGGTACCGACACCGAGTAATTCACCATTTTTCACGACTACCGCTCCAACTGAAGGATTCGGACTTGTTTGACCTATCGTTGCTTCAGCCAGATTGAGCGCAAGGTCCATCCATTCTTCATTCGTTCTCACTTGATCATCACCTTTTGTCGATAAAATCTAAAAAAGCCCTAGGAAATATACCTAGGGCTTGTGTATTTTAATTCACAGTAAAGAACTTGGTTTTGTGGTTACATCGCTATAGGGACACAAAAAAACTACTTTTCCCCATAGAAAAGTCACTACGTCACCAATTCCTTTTCCCATCCAGACTATTACTGTCGGCTTTGGATTTTCACCAAATCCACCTTCACATTTTTTCAAATGATCCGGGTCACGGACTAAAAAAGCATCTTTGCTTTTATCACCGTCGGTCGGGAATTACACCCTGCCCCAAAGGAATCTTAATCGCTTATTTTATTATGTAAATAGTATATAGAATTTTTCTTTTGAATGCAAAGTATCTGTTTTGTTAGTTTGTGGAAAAATGTGTTAATATGTAAAGGATAGGAGGTGATGACATGAGACGAAGACTGAGAAAGTCAGGTAGTGATCGATCTGTTCATGGTGTATGTGGTGGTATTGCTGAATATTTTGGTATATCATCCTTTCTGGTCCGTCTTCTTTTTCTTTTTGTAATGAGCGGGTTTTATTATTTATATCATTTTATCAAATATTCCCCCAGATTCGCCGAAAACTTTGTAATATCTGAAAGGAGTAGAATATGATTGTACGAGCATTGAAAAAACCATTTGAACTAAAAGTTTTTGAAGCTTTAGAATCCAGGATTACGTTTTCGAGCAAAGAGCTTAAATACTATCATAATCTAAAACAAGGTTATCAAGGGGAACAGCGATTCGAGCAAATATTGAAAAAAGATTTACATGACCACTTGCTAGTGCTCAGTGATTTAAGATTTGAAATAGGCACAACCACATTTCAAATTGATTCTATCATACTATCAGGTACCACTCTTTACTTCTTCGACGTTAAAAACTTTCCTGGCGACTATCAATATTTAGATAAACGGTTGTATAAGCTACCGGGTAAGGAAGTCAGTAACCCTTTGCTTCAACTGAAACGTAATGAAACATTGATGCGACAAGTCTTGCTAGAGCTTCATATTGATTTACCAATGGAATGTTTTGATGTTTTTATCAACCCCGAGTTTACCCTCTATCAAGCTCCATTGAATCAGCACTTTATTTTTCCTACACAAGTTCACAAATTCATCGACAACATGAACCACAAGCCTCCTGTAACATCACAACAACACAAGTTAGCACAACATCTGATCACTAGAGATATTGGAGATTATCCTCACCCCAGAATACCAACATTCGCATATAAAGAGTTAAAAAAGGGCTTGCGCTGCGTTAATTGTAATGATATCTCCATTAATATTAATGGGAGAAATTGCTTCTGTTCCAAGTGTGAGCATGAAGAATCAGTTGCTGATGCTCTCTTACGAAACATTAAAGAACTATGCTTACTATTTCCAGACCAGAAAATAACTACTAATCTTGTATATGAGTGGTGTGGTAAGGGTTATTCTAAAAAAAGTATAAAACGCTTTTTGGAAAGATATTTTAAAAGTGTTGGGAATCATAAATGGGTTTATTATGTATGATTACGGGTAAACACAAAAATTATTGTAGACAACTTTGTAGAAAATTTAACTATTGTGTCCATAAGATTAATTCTTATGGACACTTTTTTGCTTTTTTTAATTTTTTTGACCGTAAGATTGATTCTTATGGACACTTCCTAGAAGATTTTGTGTTTTTTGTCTATAAGAATGATTCTCACGGACACTTTTGTTGATTGTATAACAATTTTGTCTGTAAGATTGATTCTTATGGACATTTCTTTTGGAACTTTTTATTTTTTGTCCGTAAGATCAAAGGTTAAAACTCTACTTCAGTCTTCCCCCAATATCCTAACTTCCCGCTCTAGATCCACACCGAATTTTTCTTTTACTTCGCGTTGGACCATTTCGATTACAGAGATATAGTCAGTAGCTGTCGCATTGTTTTTGTTTACAATGAATCCTGCATGTTTTGTGGATACTTCTGCTCCGCCGACACCTTTTCCTTGTAATTCACTGTCTTGAATCAGCTTTCCAGCAAAGTATCCTGGTGGTCGCTTGAATACACTGCCGCAAGATGGGTATTCTAACGGTTGCTTGGATTCTCGTTTGTAGGTTAAATCGTCCATCACTGCTTTGATTTCATGGTAATCACCGATTTCTAAGCTAAAGGTCGCTTCTAATACAATATAGCCTTTTTCAGCAATATTACTTGTACGGTATGCTAAGTCAAAAGCGTCAGCCGAAAAGCGATGTACGTCTCCGGCAGAATCAACAACAAGGGCGCTTTCTAAGCAATCTTTCACCTCTCCACCATAGGCACCGGCATTCATATATAATGCACCGCCTACTGTTCCAGGAATTCCGCAGGCAAACTCTAATCCGGTTAAATGTTCTCTCAAAGCAAATCGTGATGCATCGATTATACGAGCTCCACTCTCTGCAATCACTTTATTCCCTTCTCTTTTAATACCTGTAAATTTTTTTAAACTTAAGACAATTCCTCGTATTCCACCATCTCTTACGATTACATTGGAACCATTGCCCAACAATGTAAAAGGGACCTCTGTTTTTTTAGCATAGCGGATGATTTCTTGAACTTCTTCGACAGTAGAAGGTGTTACAAAGAAGTCAGCTTTTCCACCTAACTTCGTATAGGTATGATTCTTTAATTGTTCATCTATCAAAATATGTTCTGGATTTATAATATTTCGTAACTCTTTTAAGATACTCATGTGCGATCAATCCTTTAATTTTCTATTGTGTAATGCCACACAATTAATCTTTATTATAGCAATAACAAAATATGAACTGCAAACATGAAAAAACTAGATCTCTAAAAAAGAGATCTAGCCCATCAATGCAACCATTAATGCTTTTTGTGCATGTAATCTGTTTTCCGCTTCTTGAAAAACAACTGATTGTGGTCCATCAATAATTTCTGCGGTTACTTCTTCCTCTCTGTGTGCTGGTAAACAATGCATAAAAATGGCATCCTGCTTGGCATGGGAGAACAATTCTTTATTCACTTGATAATGGGTAAAAGCTTTCTCACGTTCTTTTTGTTCTGCTTCTTGCCCCATGCTTGCCCATACATCGGAATATATTATATCCGCATCCTTCACAGCTTCTACAACATCTTCGGTTACCAATACTTCACTACCATCTGCAAAAGACTGTGCTTGCTCCACAATCTCATTATGAGGCTGATAGCCCTTCGGTGCCGCAACAGCAACATCCAAGCCCATCTTTGCACAACCGATCATTAAAGAATGAGCCATATTGTTACCATCACCAATATAAGCAAGCTTTAAGCCTTCCAGTTTCCCCTTTTCCTCTTTAATAGTTTGCAAATCAGCTAATACTTGGCAAGGGTGATAATCATCCGTTAAGCCATTTATCACAGGAATGGAGGCATTCTTTGCTAAATCTACAACGTCTTGTTGCGAAAAGGTTCGAATCATTATCCCGTCTAAATAGCCGGACAATACTTTAGCCGTATCGGAAATCGGCTCGCCTCTACCTAATTGGATATCATTAGAACTTAAAAATAAACCCATTCCACCTAGCTGATAAATCCCTGTTTCAAATGATACACGGGTACGAGTGGATGATTTTTCAAAAATCATCCCTAGTGTTTTTCCTTTTAACGGTTGATACAACTCACCGTTTTTCTGTTTTTCTTTGATCTGTACTGCCAACTCTAATATATATGCTATTTCAGCTTTGGAATAATCTGCAAGTGTCAGGAGGTCTTTCCCCTTTAATTGTTCTTTTATACTCACGGCATCGCACGCTCCTTTTTGTTTAAGTCGAGTTTATTGCTACGGTGATTCTGGATAGATCTCGGTGATTCAAGTTCTGTCCTAGTTGCTGCGATATAAGCACTTAACGTGTCAATCGCCGTAAAATGTAATGTATCGGAACGTAATGCTGCCTCGCGTAATGAAACATGCTGATCTTTTTCACCAGTACGGTGTGTATCGGCAATAAAAGCATACTTCTCGTCTAAACATTTTTGTTGTGCTTCTTCAAGTTTTGTGATCGTATTAACTTGGATACCATGTTGCGTTAATAGTGCTGCGGTTTCCTCATCAGCTTCAATAGCTGCTTTTATAGCATTCAATTGTTCCTGAAGTTTTTCATCTATTTTAGCAAGCGATAAGAAAATGGTATCTTGTTCATGTAATGCTTTCAGGCAATCTTCTTTCCAGCCAAACGCTTTTGCCATTGCCTGTTCCACCGTTGAACCAATTCCGATCGCTTCTCCGGTTGATTTCATTTCAGGCCCTAGAGTCGGGTCCAATCCTGGTAACTTGTTATTAGAGAATATCGGCATTTTTACTGCATAATAAGGTACTTCTTGATGGAGACCAAGCTTCCATTCTTGATCGCTCAACGGTTCTCCCATTTGTACACGAGTCGCCAAATCCACCATTGGAACCCCCGTAACCTTACTTGCAATTGGCACGGTCCGCGAAGCACGCGGGTTTACTTCTAATACATAAATCGTTTTTCGGTCTTCACTTAAAACAAATTGGATATTCATAATCCCTTTGACACTTAATTCTTGAGAAATCTTTTGTGCATATATTTCAATCGTTTGTTTATGTTCTTCGGTCAAAGTCGGTGCCGGGAAAATAGCCACACTATCACCAGAGTGCACCCCTGCTTTTTCCACATGTTCAAAAATACCCGGAATTAATACATCTGATCCATCACAAATTGCATCAATTTCTACTTCATATCCCTCAATGTAACGATCAATTAATAATGGAAAAATCCGATTATCATGTGCTTTCGCCTGTAAATCAGCTAAATATTCTACAAGTTGATTTTCATTATGCAAAATCACCATACCCTGACCACCAATAACATAGGATGGACGCATTAAAATTGGATAGCCGATTTCTCTAGCGACTGCTTTAGCATCCTCTACTGCCACTACAGTGTCACCTGGAATATGTGGAATATTTAATCGTTGTAAAAGTTGATAAAATAAGTCACGATCTTCTACAGCTTCAATAGCTTCCAGTGCGGTACCAGCAATCTTAACACCTGCTTTTTGTAAACCGTTCGCTAGATTAATCGCGGTTTGACCTCCGAATTGAACCAAGACACCTTGAGCATTTTCCTTTTCAATGACATGTAACACATCTTCAACAGTTAATGGCTCAAAATAAAGATGATCTGCTGTGTTAAAGTCGGTACTTACGGTTTCGGGATTGTTGTTAATGACAACCGCATCAATACCTTGGCCTTGCAAAGACTTAGCAGCATGAACAGAGCAATAGTCGAATTCCACGCCTTGACCAATACGAATTGGACCAGAGCCTAGCACAACCATCCGTTTATCTCCATCCAACGATTCTACCTCATCCCATTCATTCCAGGAGCTGTAGAAGTACGGTGTTTCTGCTGAAAATTCAGCAGCACAAGTATCAACCATTTTATAGGAAGGTGCCAGTTTTTCTGCTTTTATTTTCTGTTGAATCTTTGCTACGTCGACATGAAGCAGCTTAGCTAACGTAAGATCAGAAATACCAAAAGCTTTCGCATCTTTCAAATCTTGTTTCATTATCGACTCCCAATCTTTCGTTGCTATTTCTTTTTCCTTTGCAATCATTGCTTCTAACTCATACAAAAAGTAATTGTTAATCGCTGTAATGTCGTGGATCTCCTCCACTGTCATTCCCCTGCGTAAACCTTCTGCAACCACAAATAACCGCTCATCTGTCGCTTTATCTAGCGCGGTATGTAGTTCCTGTTCAGACAACTTTTCTATACCAGGTAAATGTAATGAATCGAGTCCAATTTCTAGTGAGCGAATCGCCTTATTGATTGCCATTGGAAAGTTACGTGCTAGCGCCATCACTTCACCTGTTGCCTTCATTTGCGTACCTAAGAGACGGTCGGCTCCAGTAAATTTATCGAATGGCCAGCGTGGGATTTTGGCTGCAATGTAATCAATCGCTGGCTCAAAGCTTGCATACGTATCTCCTGTAATCGGGTTAATCACCTCATCCAAGTAGTAACCTAGTGCTACTTTTGCCGCGATTCGTGCAATCGGATATCCAGTTGCTTTCGACGCTAACGCGCTGGAACGACTTACTCGCGGGTTTACTTCAATAATGATATAGTCATCATTCTCCGGGTTCAGGGCAAATTGGATATTGCATCCACCAATAACACCTAACTCGCGGATAACCCTTACTGATGAAGTACGAAGCATTTGATATTGCCGATCTGTTAACGTTTGAGATGGTGCGACAACAATACTGTCTCCGGTATGGACTCCAACGGGATCAAAGTTCTCCATGTTACATACGATGATGCAAGTATCGTTGGAATCACGCATTACCTCATACTCAATTTCCTTCCATCCTTTCACACTTTGCTCAATCAAAACTTGACTGATCGGACTATAGTGAAGCCCGTTTTTTACGATAGTACGTAATTCCGCTTCATTATTGGCAATACCCCCACCAGCACCACCTAATGTGTATGCAGGACGTACGATCATCGGATAGCCAACTTTATCAGCAAAACGAACAGCTTCGTCAACAGAAGAAGTGGAAAGACTCTCTGCAATTGGTTCGTCAATATCTTTCATCATCGCTTTAAAGATCTCACGGTCTTCCCCTTTTTGAATCGTTTCAAGCGGTGTACCTAATAATGTAACATCGTATTTTTCCAACACACCCGCTTCATCTAATAAAACGGCCATGTTAAGACCTGTCTGCCCACCTAAAGTAGGCAAAATACCATCAGGTCTTTCTTTTTCAATAATTTTTGTGATCGACTCACAAGTTAATGGTTCCAAATATACTTTGTCTGCTATATTTTCGTCCGTCATGATTGTAGCAGGATTGTTATTAACCAAAATTACTTCTACGCCATCTTCTTGTAAAGCAAGACATGCTTGGGTACCAGCGTAATCGAATTCGGCTGCCTGCCCAATCACGATTGGACCGGAGCCGATTACGAGTACTTTCTTTATGTCGTCTTTCTTAGGCATGCTGTTTCTCTCCCTTAGTAATAAACTGCTGAATAAAATCTACGAATAAATGATGAGTATCGATCGGACCAGGATGTGCCTCAGGGTGAAATTGCACCGTCATTAAAGGCTTCTTTTTATGTTTTAAACCTTCCACTGACTTATCATTAACATTCACGTGTGAAACGTACCAATTTTTCATATTTACAGAGTCATAGTCAACTACATAACCATGATTTTGCGATGTAATCATTACTTTACCAGTCTGTAAGTCTTTCACTGGATGGTTACTGCCTCTGTGTCCATATGGTAAACGTTTAGTCGTTGCGCCATGTGCCAGTGCAATTAGCTGATGGCCAAGACAAATCCCCATTGTCGGAAAGCTTTCCGATATTTGTTTAATGTTTTCCGATAAATGTGCCAATGCTTGTGGATCACCAGGGCCATTGGATAATAATACACCATCTGGATCCAATGATTGAATCTCGACAAAAGTGGTATTATAAGGCACAACAGTAACGTCACACCCCAACTCTAATAATGATTTAGCGATGGAATGCTTATAACCAAAATCCATTACGACCACATGTGGTGCTGGATGATTTATCGACGTTTCTGTGCTGTAACTCTTTTTTTCTTTAACAGATACCGTGGAAACAATATTTGAATTAACGGTAGTATGGACAGGTTTTTCGTTAGGATTCTGGGTTATCTTGCCATACACTTCTCCGTGTTCACGGATAATACGTGTCAGTGCTCTTGTATCAATATGAGAAAGTGCTGGAATATCGTGCTCCTCCAACATTTCCATTAGTGTATTTTTAGATTCATAATGTTCTGGGTTATGACTAGGTGTTGAGATAATAAAACCTTTCAGAGATGGTTTAATACTTTCATAATCGATTTCGTTCCAGCCATAGTTTCCGATTAACGGATAGGTCATGGTAACGATTTGACCTGCATATGATGGGTCTGTCATCACTTCCTGATAACCAGTCATCGCTGTATTAAATACAAGTTCCCCTTCTACTTCCTTATGTGTTCCAAGCCACTTACCTTCTAAGACATCCCCCGTATTTAAAACAAGATAACCTGTAGTTTCTGACATTGTGCTCCTCCTCCAATATCTAGCAATATATGATCTCAATTCCCATTAGCTTCTCATCTTTAGTTGTTTATAATTATACTATATTATTTATATTTATGCATTAATTTTTTGAAATTTTTGAAGATCATTTTATCTTTGTTAAGAAAAACTGAGCAAAATTCGCTCAGCACTTATGACTAAAAAGCTAAAGGTTTACCATTTCTCTAGCATCCATTTTGAAATATTTGAACAGCCTTACCACCACTCCGGCTGCCCACTTTCCTTTCCGTGGGGTTTGGCCTTCAGCTAACTTTTTCGAACCAAAACCGCTCGAAAAAGTGGATCTTCAGGTCAAACAGTTTCCACAGGAGTGAAAGTGGGCGGCCTTCGCTAAATTCTGCTCTACAACACTAGCATGAAATAACATTGCTGCTTTTATACTTATGGATAGCGATTCTTGCTCTTATCTATTTTATAAAAGTCAACCTATTACTTCTGACAAGAAATGTTGCACCTTCTCATAGCGGAGACTAATTACGTAAACTCCTGTGAGAATAGCGCGAGCCGAAAATCCACTTTGTAAAGTGCTCTTCTTTGCAAAGTTAGTTAAGGCGGTTGCCCACGGAAAGTAATTAGTCGGAGCGTTGATTTCTTTCCATATAAGAAAAAAACGCAACTGAAAAGTGATATGCTCCCTTCTAAGTAGACAGATTAAAAAATAAA
>NZ_WJID01000051.1:0-49589 GCF_010994055.1 Gracilibacillus thailandensis
CACAAATTTATTTTTGGCATAATCCGAAATCGTATCATCCATTACTTTTCTTCGATACTTCACGACTAACACAAGATGATAATACATCCAGAATACTGAATGATTGTTACTGTCTAATTTCATTGTTATAATACCATATTGAGGAAAAAGACAAAATAAAAAAACTTTGGGCTGTCGCCCAACCGAAATTCATCTCCCCCTTACCGTTGGGCTACGCCCTTCACACGCTTGAAGAGGAAGACTTCTTTCTGAAGAACGTTAAAAAGTGAGTGTGGATAGCCAGAATATCGGTCAATTTCTTCCCCATTTAAAGCAAATGTGTCAAAAAATTCTAGCTCTGATTTTTCTTTAAGCGCTTCTACCAAATGATTTCTAGCTTCGATCTGTTCTTGTATCAATTGTGTTTTCGAAACTCCCGATGAAGCATACTCGGAAGCTGGTTGATTAATCGCATCAAAAACAACACTTTCAAGCTTAGCGTCTTTCCTCATTTGAGGCAT
The DNA here is from genome assembly GCF_010994055.1 of Gracilibacillus thailandensis. Classification (NCBI taxonomy): domain Bacteria; kingdom Bacillati; phylum Bacillota; class Bacilli; order Caryophanales; family Bacillaceae; genus Gracilibacillus; species Gracilibacillus thailandensis. Next base: position 501 of record NZ_WJID01000051.1, read on the forward strand.
TAATTCCTCTAATATGTAATGATCCCAGTAAGTAATATGACTAATGATTTCTGCCGGTGTCCATTTTCCCTCATTAATTGGTGTAAAGAAGAGATCCTCATCTACTTTTTCTAATGCATTCACCCAACTGTTAAACTGTTCAAACTTCTCAATTAAATTAATTATCTCTTTCATCATGTCACTCCTTCAATTTCGATAACAATTTTTTACTATCTCATGCAGAAGTCTTATGTTAGTAGTAATTATGAATTGGATTCTTGGGTTCAAGTCAGTAACGCATAAGGAGCATCTATTTTAACAAAGATACTCCTTATATTATTTGTTTAATTAGCTAGCACTAAAAATGCGGTGAAACTGAGCGCATAAACTCCAAATAGGCCCACTGATATTCTAGCTAATTTTGAGTTTGCTGAAAAAGCGTTTTTGATTCCTTCCTGAAAAATACTCACAATAAAAACCGAAACTGACAAGAGAAAAGCTAACATAGCAATGATTAACGCAGCTTGTTCCAAGAAAATAACCTCCCTTAATGATATCCATCTATAAATAATATAGATATTGATTAAACTAACTAGAAGTAAAATCTGACTCATTCGAAAACCTAAGATCTCTTTTTCATGCAGTTCTATTTTCCAAGCATCTATTATGCCTAAAGGTAAGTCAATGACTACTTTAATCGAGCAATCGGTATGATTCAACAGTTCAAATAACTCATCTCCATATCGTTCTCTCCACTTTTTTGGATACAAATAGATGAACCACTTCATACTAACCCAAGCCTTTTTAACCCTAGCGTAGTTATTTTTTGCATTTCTTTAATTTGTTCACTTAAATATATCCGACCTGCTTCCGTCATTTCATAAGGCTTTTTTCGATTTTCTGATTCAAGAACACGTATATATCCTGCTTTCTCTAATCGTGAAATGGCACCATACAACGTACCTGGCCCTAATTTAATATTATAATTCTGTTCAATATCCTCCATAATCGCATAACCGTGGCGATTTTGTTCAGCAAGGCTGATCAAAATAAGTAACGAAGGTTCTGAAAACCTATTTTTTTTCATTTCATTACTCACCCTCCTTATTACGTATTGCGATATATCGTATAACGTAATAATAACTCATATGGAAGATAAAGTCAATAATATGTTACACATCTTTTAGTAAACAAAGTCAATCATCAATTGGAATTTTATGTTACGATTGAATGGAAAATACAAAACAATAGGAGAATGGAGATGTTAGAAACTTTATCCTTTATAGGTAACATATTTAATAATCAGAATATTACATGGGGAGTTGGTGGATCACTTCTGCTTCGTTTCCATCAATTAATTGATAAACCTAATGACATAGATATTTTGGTTGACCTAGATCATACAACACAAATGAATCAAATACTATCATTAATTGGTACCGAAAATTTAAAGCGACAGGTATCACCCAAGCGTTTTCGAGGAGGGATTAAAGCAACCTTTACCAGCTGACTTGAAATGTAAAATCATGCATTTACTTAAAAAGTGAATATTGTTAGCTATAAAAAAGTTTGGATTATTGAAATCCAAACTTTATCATAGCTACATACTCAATTCTTTCACTGTAATAGCTTGCGACAGCTTGTTCGTTTTACAATCCTGGAATTCTTCTTCATTGACTAAATCTATCTTCATTGCTGCTTCTAGTTTTTCTGTATCTGGTTGTTTTACTTGTAAGATAAAATCTTCTAAATTTAATTCTTCCAATTTTTGTACTGTCTTCTCTTGATTGTAATGAACAGAAGCACGAATGATGCGCTGTGCCTTATATTTACCTAGTTGTACTTCAGCTTTTTGTTGTTTTCCAAACTTGTCATCTAAGCAGTGGTGGATTTGTTTTTTAATCTGATTCATTTCTTTCTCTAATTCTTTTTTCTGAAGGTTTAAATCATAGTATTTCTTTAACATATCTTCTGATAGTTCAGAAGATTCTTCAACCTCTGTTGCCCTTGACATCAACATTCCCCCAGTTATTTTATGATTAATTCATTTATATGAGACGGGAGAAGATTTATGCGTATGTCGGGAACATCATATTAAAACACGGTGGAGATATCAACAAAAAATTATTATAATCTAGTTGAGGTGATAAACGTGTCGATAAAAGGACTAAATCATTTTTTGTTTTCGGTTTCTAACTTAGAAAATTCAATTGATTTCTACCAAAAAGTTTTTGACGCCAAATTATTAGTCAAAGGAAGAAACACTGCTTATTTCGATTTGAATGGTATGTGGCTTGCTTTAAATGTAGAAGAGGATATACCACGTAATGAAATAGATCAATCATACACACATGTTGCCTTTTCAATCGAAGAAGAAGATTTTGATAAAATGTACAAGAAACTACAAGATTTGAATGTCAATATATTGTCGGGTCGTCCAAGAGACCAACGAGATAAGAAATCTATTTACTTCACAGATCCTGATGGACATAAATTTGAGTTTCATACAGGTACTTTACAGGACAGATTGGCTTACTACAAACAAGAAAAGACACATATGGAGTTTTATGATTAGAAAGCAAAGCATAGAGCGTAGAACGAAAGAATATCAATTAATAAAAAAAGCTGAGACTAAATTAAAACTTCCGTGTTAAAGACGAATGATTCGAGGTAGAAAGTATAGCATATTAGATACATATTGCGAACTAAAGTGCGGACATTTAGTACGTTATTTGACTGAAAATTACCTAGTTTTCGATGTTAGCGGACATTGAATCCCTTATTTGCTTCATTTTGGCTTCCATTAGCAATATTTTCAATGAATAGCGGAATAGATATCCGCTTCCACGCTAAAAACGGAACTTTTGTCACAAATAACGGAACAAATGTCCGCACTCAGCTCAGATTTACTTGGGAGTAAAATATCCAAATGTATTTGCTGATTGATTTAAAATATACCGTACTATCATTTATCAGTAAAGAGTACATGAGAGTTATTCCAAATCAGAAGTACTCCTATTCACGAAAGCCTTTGTCATACTCCAGATATATCGTTCGAAAGCTAGATTACCAGAATACATCATATAAATTTTTTGCTAAAAGCGAGAACGTTACGATTATAAATATAGCACGGACATAACCACTCCCCCGACTAATAGCAAACCTTGCCCCAAACACTGAACCTGCAATACATGCAACAGCCATCGGAAATCCATATGCATAGTTTACTTCACCTAAAAAGATAAACATGATTAATGCTGCAATGTTACTTCCAAAGTTCAAAAACTTTGCGTTTCCTGCTGCTTTAATAAAATCCGCACCGATGATTAAAAAAGCAAATATGAGAAATGAACCTGTACCTGGTCCAAGAAACCCATCATAAAACCCAATTACAAAAATGGTAATGACAAATATAATAAAATTACGATTTGTTAGTTTCTTCTCTGCATAAATACTGCCCCAGTCTTTTTTGATCACAGTATAAAATGCTACGACACCAAGCATGATCAGCATCAGTGGTTTTAATACTTCAGGGTCAATCAAGTGCACTGTCCAAGCCCCAATCATTGCCCCAATAAAAACTAGTGGAAATAACTTATAGACAGATGATAAATCTAGTTTTCCCGACTTTAAAAATACGAAGGCACTCGTAAAAGACCCCATCGTCCCTACCAGTTTATTCGTAGCAACAGCTGCTGATGGATTCATTCCAGTTGATAACAATACCGGCAATGTGATAAGCCCACCACCTCCCGCAACAGAGTCAATGAAACCAGACAAAAATCCAAAAACGATCAAAATAAGTAATAAATAAATATCAAGTTCGGTCAATTTCTTGCCTTCCTTCCAATGGCTATGAAATAAATCCACCTGCCAACTTTAAATTTTGCACCACACCATTATAACGATTTATTTCTTATAAATAAATCTTCATTTTATTTGTCTGCTTAGACTCTTCAGAAGCATTTGTCGAGTTGATAGAATACTTGATTAGAATAAGAAATCCCTGCTTATCATTTGTAAACTTCCATGTTAAGCAGGGTAATTTTATATATAATAAGGATTCTATTGTAATTGACATATACTTGTTTAGCTCATTGTTTCTTGGTATTACACCAAGCCGGAATAAACGTTAACAATGTCTTCGTGAATTGAATCAACTCTTCTAGTTCTATTTTTTCATCAACTGAATGTGCTTCATGTAATTTACCTGGACCATAAATCGCGGTTGGTATACCTGCATCGCTAAACCACCCAGCATCTGTCACAGTCTTCGACATACCAACAAAAGGCTTTACCTGTTCGATATCCTGATGTGACTCTTCGAGAAGTTTAATGGCTGGATGCTCTGGATCAATCTCTGCAGAAGGAAAAATCTCACCACGATCTTCTATCATAGATTTTCCACCCCATTCAAAATGAAGCGGATTATTCTCAAACCATAAGTCGTCTTTAAGTGATTGATGGAGATATTCCTCTACTTCTTGCGAAACAATGCGATAATCTTCATGAGGATAAAAATGAACCGTAATCCAAAGGCGACATTCATCCGCAACAAAAGCTGCATGGCGCCCACCTTCTATAACAGCCGGATTAATAGTAGTTGTACCTTTTTTAAAGCCAGGGTACTCCTTTGTCTCCGCCCATTTCTTTTCTAAATTACGCAGGCTCTCGATGACTTTTGTCATTTTCTCAATCGCACTGGCACCCTCGCCTGTTTCATTTAATTCCGCACGCATTGCATCATGATAAACACGTTTACTTTTAACCGTAACCCAACCTGTGATTACACCACCTTGACCATGGATTTCACGATTACTGCCATCAACAACTAACGCAAAGTCAGCATTATATCCTTTTTCAATACAAGAAAGTGTTCCCGCTTCACCGACTTCCTCACCAATTACCGTCTGCAACTGCAAATCGCCTTTTAAGTCAATTCCCTCTTCATGTAATAGCTTAGTCGCAAACAAGGCACATGCAACAGCCCCCTTCATATCAGAAACCCCACGGCCATACAGATATTTACCTTTTTCAGTAAGAGAGAATGGAGGCACTGTCCAACTAGATTCATCCCCCACCTCCGCTACATCAATATGCCCGTTAATAATCAGGCTGTTATATGTATCAGAATCAGTTCCTTTCTTCATCCCGACAAGATTTGGATCATTCGGGAAGACATCCCATCGTTCAGTGTGAAAATCTAATTTTTCTAGATAATTCGCTATATACTTCTGAATATCAGACGTATTTCTAGCAGGAGGGCTAACAGTAGAAAAACCGATAAGATCAGATAAAATATGCTTTAATTCATCTTGTCTATCATCTACTAAATTGGTTAATGCTCTGTTCATTCGGCATTCACCGGCCAATCTTCTTTCTTTTCAACCATATCCCAAAACATATATTCAAATTGACTAGTCTTCACCACAATCTCTTCAAGTCTTGCTAATTCCTGCTCTGGCTTTCCTTCTGCAATTTGATTCATCAATTGTTTCGTTTCTTCCGCTAATTCGGTAAATTCATTAGAACTATACATTTCTACCCAACTGCTGTAAAAATTATCATCTAATGCACCTGGCCATTTAGCCAGTGATTTCCCAATAAAATTATAACTCCACTCACACGCTAGTACCGATGCAACCACATTTTCCACCCCACCACGCTGAGACAAATTCAACATATAACTCGTATACGCGGTAGTAATCGCAGACGCTTCTGTAGCTTCAAGCTCCTCTTTTGAAATACCGAATTCCGCAGCATAGTTACGATGCAAATCCATTTCCACATCTAAAACACCATGAAGCAACTTGGCAAAAGTCACCATTTTATCCAAATCTTCTGCTTTTGAACTCCCGATCGCAAACAACCTTGCATAATCAATCAGGTAGACATAGTCTTGCTTTAGCCAATGCTTAAACTTCTCCTGTTCCAGTGTGCCGTCACCTAATCCTTTTACAAAAGGATGTTCTAGATACGAATTCCAAACCGGTTCCACTCTGTTCCATAGACGATCGGTAAACAATGTAGTCATTTTTACACTCTCCCTTTTTAATGAATAGAAGTAGCCAGAGAAGTCATGAAAGTTGCCAGTAAAATTTTGAGATTGCATAATAAAAACCCATCACCAATGAAGGGAGATGGGTTAGTAATGTACAGACTTATCAAACAATCTATATAACTACCAATTCCACTTCCCTACGCTAGTTTTAACTAGATCAGGTTCAAAGGGTCGATTTCCTCTCTCAGCATCTACATGCTCCCCTAGCCGAATGGTTAAATTATTCAGTTTCCATTTTTAGTATACTAACAAATAATTGGAAATGCAAACACGATTAGATTTGCACTCATCAAACGTTTCATCAAAACCAAGGATTTCCATAGATTATTTATAGTTTAAATTGCCGTACTAGACTGTTTAATTTTTCTGCTAACTTAGCTAATTCCTCGGAATTGGATGATACTTCTTCCATGGAACTGCTTGCTTGTTGAGAAGATGCAGAAGTTTGCTCCACTCCTGCTGCAGATTGCTCTGATATCGAAGCTATTTCTTCAATTGAGCTATTGATTTCGTTACTTGAAGCTGACATATCTGAAAGATTTGTTGACACTTTATTTATACTAGTTACCATTTCGCTTATAGAACGATTAATTTGTTCAAAAGTTTTTCCTGTTTGTTTGATTTGGTTTGTACCTGCTTCTACCTCTCCATAACCTTCTTCTAATGATTGTGACACATTAGCAGATTCATTTTGGATATTAGAGACGATTCCTGTGATATCAGAAACCGAATCAGCTACTTGTTCGGCAAGTTTTCTCACTTCATCAGCTACAACAGCAAATCCTTTTCCATGTTCACCTGCACGTGCCGCTTCGATCGCAGCATTTAAAGCTAATAAATTGGTTTGCTCTGAAATATCTTTGATGACAGACACGAGCTTGGTAATCTCTTGGGACTGATCATCCAAACCACGGACTTTCTCTACAGCTTCTTGAACTATCATATGAATTCGTTCCATTTGTTTCACAGAATACTTCATCATTTCACTGCCATCTTCTGTTATATTTAGTACATTTGTAGATGTTGATTGGATTTGTTCACCATTTTCATTTGCTTCGTGAACTTTTTGGACAAATTCGCTCATTTTACTAGAGACATTTCCTGCAAGATCAGCTTGAGTTTCGGAACCAGACGCCAATTCTTGCATGGTGACAGCAATTTGTTCTGTTCCAGATTTCACCTCGTTGGCAGATTGATTTAATTCTTCACTTTGTGCACTGACAGTATCAGAAACTTCAGAAACTTGTCGGATCATTCCTTTTAGATAGTCACTCATTTTATTGATAGAACTTGACAATTGCCCGATTTCATCATTGGCTTGGTAATCTAACTGGTCTATTTGCAAATTACCTTGTGCTATTTCATTGCTGACAGACACTACTTTGGATAAGTTACGTGAAATGGTCCGGTTCACCAGACTAATGAGAATAATACTGATAATTAATGAAACTGCGATCGCAATGAACAGTGACGTTAATACCACCTTTTGACTTTCTTTTGCTCGACTGGAAGCCTCCCCCATCTCGTTATGTAGTAACTCTTTTAATTCATCTATATGTTCTACTGCTTGTAAGCGGAGTTCTTTAGCATTTTCTGCTCGACTAGCTGCCAAATTTTCGTTTCCACTGTTTATGTATGAAACAACTTCCTCAAACTCATTATTAAATGACTTATCTAAGACAGCCGCTTGCTGATATAATTCTTTCTGTTCGTTGGTATCCATACTCTCTTCTAATTCTGCATTCAACGCTGCTATTTGATCTTTAGACTCATTAAATTCATCAATTATTTCAGATGATGGATTCTCCATATATTGATAAAAATTGACTGCCTTAGCACGAATCAACGACGCCATTTCTGTAGCATTGACTGCATTCATTTCACTTTCTTCCATCGATTGTATATCAGATCTAATATTGTTTAGTAAGACACCTACTATAACTGTTGAAATGATAAACAACATCAATACTACACTTAATATAAATCCGTATTTTCTTCCAATTTTGATATTTTTATACCTCAACTTATCTAACCACCGCTTTTGCATAATTATCCCCCTGTAGATAGCCAACTTAATATCGCTTAAGTTTTTATGACTATATTATCATTACTTTTGGCATAATTCCACTTATCAATACTGATAAAAAGGAATCACAAATATGGTATTTGCTGACATACCTTAATGTTGGTGGGAGTTGATAGTAAATTATCCGTGTACTAAAAACAATGGCAAAAGAAATCCCATTACCAATGAAGGAAAATGGGTAGTAACATACAACTAATCGAACTTTATTTTTCAGCTAATTCACTATCAAAATCTAAAATTTGCTTTTCCTCAATCCCCCTAAAGTATTTAAGATCAAATGAGTCGCAATTAAAGATAAAAGGTATGCGATCATCGGGTCTTGCGTTCCTAATACAAAAGTCAAAGAAAAGAATAATAGTGTAGATATACTAAAAAGAATTATTAGATATAAACCAATACTCACCATAGTGATCATACTTAGCCTCCATTAACAGTTTACATTGATTCTACTATTTTAACATAATATTCCAACCTCATCACTGTCCTAGAATTTCATTAAAGAAAACAGACTAGAAACAGAAAGCGAATCAAGAGGTTAGTACCGATGTTGTTCACAGGACAAGATCGAAGTTAGAAAATAAAATCTGTTTCTTAGTATAACTTATCTAATGCCGATTTCGAGAACGGTTTAAAAATAGATTGCTTTTCAGATAATTCCATGATATTCTGTAAATATTTTGACGAAACATGTCGCCGAAATAATCTGATATTTAGCATTTATCTGATATTAATTAAAATAACGGAGGTTTAATATGTCATCACGAAGTTCATTAAGTGTCGTTACAGTAGGATTTATGTTATTTGCCCTATTTTTTGGTGCGGGGAACTTAATCTTTCCAGCACAATTAGGTCAAGCTGCTGGTGATAACTTATTTTCAGCAAACATCGGATTCATCATAACTGGGGTTGGATTGCCTGTACTTGCTGTTCTAGCATTAGGCATTTCAGGTAAAAGTAACTTACAATCACTTGCAAGTCAGGTTCATCCATTGTACGGTCTTATTTTTACCATTGCATTGTATTTAACAATTGGGCCACTGTTCGCATTACCAAGAACAAATACTGTTGCTTATGAAATAGGGATTATGCCGTTTCTAGAGAATCAATCAAACAATTGGGCGTTGCCTAGCTTTACCATTATTTTCTTTGGTTTATCATTATACTTCTCATTACAGGCAAAAAAGCTTGTAGATATCATTGGTAAAGTACTAACACCGCTCTTGTTGATTGTTATCTCAATATTAATCTTGGCTGCCTTTTTTAATCCGATTGGTATGATTCAGGAACCAACCGAGGCCTACTCGACAAACAGTTTCTTCAAAGGCTTTCAAGAGGGCTATTTAACCATGGATGTACTAGCAGCATTCGTATTTGGGATTATTATTATTAATGCCATGAAAGACCAAGGCGCTTCATCCAAAAAGGAACTGTTAGTTTCAACAATGAAAGCTGCACTAATTGCTGCAGTACTTTTAGCTATTGTATACTCCTCCCTTGCCTATCTTGGGGCAATTAGTACTACAGAGATTGGCTTTATGGATAATGGTGGAGCGATTTTAGCGGGAGCATCTGCATTCTATTTCGGATCATATGGAAAGATCATTCTCGGAATTATTGTGGTGGCTGCATGTTTGACGACAAGTATTGGACTAATTACGTCCTGTGCATCCTACTTTAATGAAATTGTACCAAATGTATCATACCAAGTATGGGCAATTATTTTTACATTATTTAGTGCAGTTGTTTCCAATTTCGGTTTAACTACTATTATAGAATTTTCTGTACCTGTCTTATCGATGCTTTATCCATTGGCGATGTGCTTAATGTTTTTAACATTCGTAAGCCCGCTTTTCAAAGGAAAAAGAGAAGTATATCAAGTAAGTATTTTCTTCACATTTATTGTAGCTTTGTTTGATGGCTTGAACGCAGCTGGTATAAAGATACAAATAGTGAACGAACTATTTACAGCTGTACTTCCTTTATATACGGTAGGACTAGGATGGATAATCCCTGCAATTGTGGGGGGAATACTAGGGTTGATTTTGAATTTCACGAGAAAAGTAGCTTAAAAATCATTTAAAAGAAAGTGCCTGTTCCTTATTAAGATCAAATCGTTATAAGTAAACAGGCACTTTTCATATCTGAATTATTCTTCAAACACAACTCGTGTATTTCCAATCATGTCATGAATCCCTTGCTTTTGGGCACCAAATGCGACAAACAGGTACAAAAAGACACCGATAAAAAACACACGGTGAATGAATCTTCCGATTATCTCGCGAAAGATTAGATCATTCCATCTAAGCGATTGACTATCCTCACGAATCACTCTTAAACCGAAGATCATTTTACCTAGTGTCTGGTTATAAAATTTTGTCATCAACAAAAAGTAAAGATAAAAAACGATCGAGCTAAGAATCCCTGTAACGGTCCAAAATCCGATATCCATCGTGAATCCATCGTTGATAAATTTAAATGGCACAAGTAAGATGCCGTTAATACTGAAAACAATAATTAAATCAACCAGGTATGCCCAGAATCGCATCCAAAATCCTGCATATCGAAATTTCATTGATTGCGTATTGGAATCATTCATTTGTTCTTCAGTCATTCCGACACCTCCTTATTGTGAATAGAGATACATGGCACGTGGCGCATTATTCTCTCGCAGTAAATCCTTAATACCAATTAAATCAGATTCTGATCTAAACATACTTTGAACAGTACCACCAAACCATTGATTAAAATTAAAGCCAGGCTCGTATTCAATCACTTGAGCATTTGCCAGATCATGATCTTCTCTCATGATTTCTATCGTATCATCTAAAGAACCAAGTTCATCAACGAGCCCTTCTTCTTGTGCTTGTGAACCAGTGTATACTCGCCCATCCCCTAATTCACGAACACGATCCTCGGACATCTCTCTTCCATCAACAATAACTTGCACAAACTCCGCATACATATCATCGATCATCGTTTGTAATATCTCGCGTTCATCATCTGTCATTTCACGAGACATTGACATAATATCCTTATATTCACCACTCTTAATCGTGTTAAAATCAATACCATGTTCATCAGCAAATTCGGCAAAATTAAAGCTTTCCATAATCACACCAATCGAACCAGTAAGTGTCGCATTATGTGCAACAATTTTATCAGCTGGGGCTGAAATATAATAGCCACCTGATGCAGCGGTATTGCCCATTGATACATAGATTGGTTTTTCGTATTGTTCTTGAATTTCCAGGATCTTATCATGAATTTCTGCACTTTCCACGACACCACCACCAGGTGTATTCACACGTAAGATAATCCCATTCACACGATTATCTTCACCAGCTTTGTCTAACATATCTAAAAAGCGTTGATGGTTATAAGAATTCGTATTAATTAACGTGCTTGGTGTCGTGTCTTGAATTACCCCATCTAAATGAAGTACTGCTATTTTATTGTTACCCGATCCTCTCTCAATCACCTTTTCACCGAATTTATCATCTGGATCTTGAAGATTAAGCATGTTCTCAAAATCAGCAGTTGCCATGCTTGAGAAAAACTGAAAGCCTATTGAAGCCAAAAATAGCCCTGCAGCAACAACTAAAGCAATCCAGCGTTTTTGGTTCATATGTATTTCCTCCTTTTTTATATGTAAATTTATCACTTTGCTAGTGATTAATACTCTTTTCTTGTATTCCTATGTACGGATGTTATTACATAAAGGTTTCAGGAATAACTACATTTAACTTAAATGGTCCATTGATTTATTACCGGCAAGACATCATAGTATGAGGAAATATCAGGGAGCTATGTACTCTAAATGGAGAGTAGAGGATTGATTAGCCTTATTTTCTCCCATTCCATTAACATTATTACAACAAACAACACTTTAATTATCTCTGATCACCTTATATATACCAAAACACTCTAGGATTAATGATTGGAAATTGAATTACTGTATAAAAAGTGACGTTTATATAAAAAATATAACTGTTCCAAATCTTATTAAAGGAATGATGATATGGGTTTAATGAACAGAGTCTTAGCAGTGGGTGCTGCAGGTGCTGCCATTTATGGTATTACCAGAGGTGTACAAAACGGAACTTTTCAGCGGTTACCTGAAACCGTTAATAACGCACTAAATAATCCTCAAGTACAACAATTTACGAAACCAGTACAAAATATGCTAACCAATCAAAACCAAAATAATACACAGTCAGCAAATCCGGTACAGAATGCTGTACAAACAATAGCTGATGAAGAAACTAACGACGCTTTTCTTTATGAGCAATAAAGAAATTCAGTAAAGCTAAGAGCAACTCCTAGATTTTAGTAAGAGGTCTGGACTATCAAGTTTCAACCACATTTAATATAGCCTTAGTCATTTTTGGCTAAGGCTATATTAAATGTTTGCTTAGCGTCTTCGACTCTCACTTATTTTTCTCACAATAAATTCTGCGTCATATCCTACACCTTGTAATAATGCAGATCCCCGTCTAAATTGCCAAGGCAAGCCTATAAAATAGAGTCCCTTGATAGTTGATTCTCCTCTTTCATGAATTACTTGTCCCTCTTTATCTAAGACCCCTTCTATGCGTAACCATGGATATTCTGACTTAAAACCCGTTGCCCAAATAATGTTGTTTACCTCAAGTGTCGAGTTGTCTTGAAATACTAAAACGTTCTTATTTGCAGCGACTACCCTAGACTTCACTTTTACTTTATTTTTTTTGATCGCTTGTTTTAAATCCAAACCAAAAATGGGATCTCCCTTTTTTTGAATAAACTTCCCTAACAATGAATTATTTGTTGCACTTAGAATCCCTAACTTATTAAACCACCAAAAAATACTTTTATTAGATATCGTTAATGGTAAATAGCTTAATTTTTTGCTGATAGCTAAGTAAGTCTCTCGTTCCTTAGACAATTCCACAGCAATTTGCGCTCCACTATTCCCTCCCCCTACTACTACTACATTCCCATCCAACAATTGATTTGGATTCTGATAATTTTCAGAGTGAAATTGGTTGATAGTAGGTGATAAGTTTTTGGAGAATTTAGGTATATAGGGCGTTTGAAAAGGACCGGTCGCTACTACCAAATTCTTTGCCTTATAAGTCCCTTTATTCGTTTCGATTAGGAAGTTATTTTCTACTTTAACAACACTTTTTACTGCTTCATTCAACTGTACGGGTAAATTAAAATGGGCTACATAATCTTTTAGATAAGAAACTATTTCATTTTTGGAAGGAAATCCTTGTTTGTCTCTTCGAAGGTGTAATCCCGGTAATGAACTATACATTCGAGGAGTAAATAAAACCAATGAATCATATCTTCCTTTCCATTTTTCGCCTATTTCATTTCCTTTATCAAGCAGTAGAAAGTGTTGATCGGTATTTTTTAGATAATAACCAACAGCAAGACCAGCCTGACCAGCACCAACAACTATTGTATCGTACATCAGTTCACCCTCTTTTATATGAATAGTTATTCATATGTTCATTTTATAAATATTTAAGATTCAATGCAACTATTTTCTAACATATTTAAATCCTTATCAGACATCATATAACTTTAATTTAATGTATAGTGAGATTAAATTAAAAAAATGGAACGATTTGCATAACTGATCCGTCATGTTTACGAAAGGAGGTCAACATGTATACAAAAAAAGGTAACAAAAAAGCATTGGAAAACATCCTCCAAACAGAACGAGCTAAAATGTATCAGATTGCTTATTTATATGTAAAAAATCAAACTGATGCGTTAGAAATTGTCCAAGAAGCTGTTTTTAAAGCTTTTATTTCTATGCATACCATACGTGATAGTGCATAAGTATCTGCTTGGCTGAAACAAATTGTTATCCATGCTGCTATCGATTATATTCGCAAACATCGCAAAGTTACCCCCATTATGCACGAACAAATGGAAGCAATAGCAGACAAGCCTGTTGATCTTGATCAACAAATAGATTTATATAATTTGCTTGACGAATTAGATGAAAAACAAAAATCTATTATTATTTTAAAATATTTCGAAGGGTATCGAGATCGTGAAATTGCCAACATCATCGGCTGCCCTGAAGGTACAGTTAAATCAACACTGCATAGAACGCTACTACGACTACGACAAAAATTTCAAAAGGAGGATTGTGCAAATGAATAACGAGATTAACCAATTTCATAAAAAAGTTGAGGAGATCCCGGTTCCAGATGAAGAATTAGAAACAGTTATTTCTAGTTCCATTAAAAATACACCAAGAAAAACTATTCCATTGCGAAATAAAGCACTTATTAGTATTGTCATCGCAGCTACTTTATTTTGTTCTCTAGTTGGCTCTGCCTACTTCTCCCCTGTTGTTGCAAGCGTTTTGCAGCAAATACCTGGAATTGGTTCGGTATTAAGTCATTATGATATTGGCTTAGAGTATGTTAGTCGTAACAATATGACAACCGAAATCGGAGAAACCGTGACTGACCAAGGGATTTCAATTACAGTAACCGATATTTATTATGATTACAATCGTTTTGTAATCGGCTATGTCATTGATCTTTCTGAAAAAACAGAAAAGGAGATAGACAGCTTTCAAGAAATTTTTCGTTCGACTTATCAACTTACCATTGATCAACAACCCGTCTCCAACCTTGATGAAAGTTGGCACCGTGAAGGTGATTCACTACTTGGGTTAATCAGTGTAGAGCAACCCTTACCGGAAAAATTTACTGCTCAACTAACGTTTTCAGAAGTATTATGGACATCAGGAGAGTGGAGCTTCAACATGCCCGTTGAACGAAATAATACGATTGCTATCTATGAACCTAATCAAACTAGCGAGATTGATGACTACCAGTTTGCTATTAATGAACTTACAACAACTCCAAGTACAATCGTCATCGATACGGAAATTACTACACCTTTATATGGAGAAGATAAATTTGACCTGGAGATCTACTATGATGGGGAAAAGCTCGAGAAAATAGATAGTAAAGAAAAGAAGCGACTCCACTTATCACCTTTTAATAAAGATATTGTACGATTACGTGGAGCCTTTGAACCAATAAAAGGAATAGAAGAAATCACGGTTATTCCTACTTTGATTACTAATATGGAACAAGAACAACTGTCAGACTTAGCTATAACTGTTGATCTAGCACCTAAGAATATTGTAGCGATTAAAAAAGATACAACCAGCCTAAATAAAGATCATTCTCTAAGAAAAATCGATTTTCAAACTTATGCTTGGAATGTGCTTGAAGATGAGTGGGCTAATTACGTTCCCAGCGATCCCGCACAATATCAACACGCAGCAGTAACTGTATTTGGGGGTGAATTTTCCAGTAGCTTTTATCGTTCGCTTCCCCAAACAGATGAAGAAATGATTAAGCCAACCGCCTTTATCAACAAAGCAAATGAAAAAGAAGCATATATCATATACAAAGAATTTGATGGCACAAACCATCTTTATCAATTAACAGAAAAAGATGAGTGGGAGATTGTTAATCAGGCAACATTTAAAGGAAAGGCAATTGAAGCGATAAGGGAAGCTTATCAACTTGAACAAGCACAAAACGGATAGAATTATCTAACAAATTAGAGGCCGCTCATAAAATAACGATGATCGGCCCCTTTTTATTGCAACGATAATTGCACGGCAACCCAAGTGGCAAAACGATAACGTAAAACATCAAACACAAAACTACGCATTGAGCTACCAAGAATCGGCGCAACATGACTGGCGTTTCTATATTTGTTATGAGTTAGTACCTTTTGAAAATGCGGGAAGTTGCTTGGCTATTTACTAGGTTTTACTGGCAACTTCGGCACTTTACTATCAACTTCGACTACTTTACTATCAACTTTTTGATTTTACTATCTACTTCGACTACTTTTCTGGCAACTTTTTTGATTTTACTGGCAACTTAACAATTCCCATTATCTAAAAAGGCGCAGTTCCCACATAGGAAAATGTAGGTACTACGCCTTTTAGTTATTATTCTACTGCTGGTTCTAACGTGCTTGTTTCTTGCTTTTCAATTTCTCGTACCGCTTTATCACTCGTATCCACTCGTTTCATAAATAAGGAAAGTACGAGCGCGACGATATTGATTCCTAGCGCTACATAAAAGGAATACTGAATTCCACTGAGTAACGCCTGTTGTGTCATGGAAGCTGTTGAAGCTTCTGTTAAGGTGGCCGGATCAACTCCACTCATTAATTTTTCACCCTCTGAAGTCGCTACAGAGTTCATTATGGTTACCATAACAGCAGTTCCGATTGATCCTGATACTTGTTGCGCGGTATTGTTGATCGCAGTACCATGTGGGTTTAACGATGTTGGTAACTGATTCAAACCATTTGTCATGATTGGCATCATTACCATCGCCATACCAAACATCCGTAAAGAATAAACTAGAACAATATACGTATAGGTTGAATCAATTTGTACATGTGCCAACAAATAAGTCGATACCCCTGTAACAGTCAGTCCAACAATTGCTAAAATACGTGGACCGAATTTATCAAACAGTCTACCAGTAATAGGAGACATAATTCCCATTATAATTGCACCTGGTAATAACATTAAACCAGAATGAAGCGGTGAAATCCCCCGAACATCCTGAACGTAAGCAGGTGTTAAAATCATACCTGAGAACATAGCAACTGCATTAACAATCATAATGACAGATGCAAGAGCAAACATCGGATATTTATATGCACGTAAATCTAATAATGGTTCATCCATTTTCAATTGACGAACTACAAATAGAATTAAGGCAATGCCACCAACTATTAAGGTCGTTAACACGACTGGATCATCCCAGCCTTGTGTACTTGCATTACTTACACCGTATAGCACCCCACCAAAACCGAGACTGGATAATACTAGAGAGAAATAATCAAGAGTAGCATTTTTATTTTGCTCCATCACATTTTGGAACTTCCAAATCGCCAGTCCTAAACTGATAATGGCTAATGGTAAAATCATTTCAAAAAGTAATCTCCAGTTATGATATTCCACGATATATCCTGATAATGTAGGTCCAATTGCTGGTGCAGCAATCATTACCATACCGAAAACACCCATAGCAGCGCCACGTTTGTCACGCGGAAAACTTACTAACATGATGTTCATTAATAATGGTCCCATTACAGAAGAACCCATTGCTTGAACCATACGTCCCGTCAACAACACACCAAAATTGGGTGCAAATGCTGCGAGTGCTGTACCTAGCGCAAATATGGACATAGCCGTAATAAATAAACTACGGTTTGAAAAACGTGTAATTAAAAATGCTGAAGCTGGAATTAATACTCCACTAACAAGCATGTAACCTGTCGCAAGCCATTGTACCGTAGAATAGTCTTTAATTCCTAAATCAACCATTATCGATGGCAATGCTACATTTAATAATGAATTATTTAGAAATGAGACGAAAGCACCGATAAACAAAATACTGATCATTAAATATGGTGTCTTATTCACTTGTGTATTCATAATTTTTCCCTTCTTATCTTTACTTAGTATATTTAGTACTTGAATATTTTATACCTACAGTTTAATTTTTTCAATACTTTTATACCGAAAGTATAAAAATGTTGTTTTTATAGGTTAAGAAACGTATACTATTCCATATAGAGGACAGGAGGATATTATGAACGAGCGTAAAAGAAAGGTAGCAGACATTGCTTTAAACTTGTTTATCGAAAAAGGATTTCAACAGACATCCATCCAAGAAATTATAGACAAAGCAGACATATCTAAAGGTACCTTTTACAATTATTTCTCTTCTAAAAATGATTGTATTGCTGAAATATTAGAAAATATTCGCTATGATGCAAGCCAACAAAGAGTTGCCATGCAAATTGGAAAAGACCCACAAGATCGAGAAGTGTTAATTGAACAAATTACTATCATCATGAAGTTGAATGAGGAAAAAAATTTACGGACGCTATTTGAAAATATTTTATCTTCTGATCAAGCAGATTTAAAAAAACTAGTATTACAGCATCGAGTGATCGAAATGGAATGGCTAGCGAATCGTCTCGTTGATGTTATCGGAGAAGATATTCGAGGTTATGCGACAGAGGCAACGGTATTGTATTTTGGCATGCTGCAGTATATGCTATTTACATTAAATCTTACAAACAGCCAATTTACCTTACATGAATTAATCGAAACTATTTTGTCTTATGTAGAAGTACTTATACCAGAGATGCAAAAGAAAAATAGTAGTTTTTTAAACAATTATGCAATTGACTTACTTCATAGAAATGTCCATAAAAAAGTGGTAACGAAATCCGAGGTAATGGAAATGGCAGAGCAATTGCAAGGACAACATGATTTTAATGAAGAGCAACAAGATCTTTTTGACGTGATTGTTAGTGAATTAGAAAGTGAACGTGTACGGAAGATTGTTGTCAAGAAACTGCTGAAACCATTTCTTCAATTATTTGAGGGGACAACTATGGTCTCGCAGGTACAGTTATTTACGAATGCGGTGTGGAATTATTTGAAAACGATATGATAAGACAGAAATGATTTAAAGCTGTGAACTTATTGAACAAGAAGTGCGAAAGGATAACTACCACTTTAAACAAATGTGAGGGAACACCCTAAAAGTAAAAAACACTATCTCTTAGGGTGCTAATTCCTTAAATGTAATAACTTAAACCACAGACCATAATGAGTAACACTGAAGTGGATCATAAGGTGAATGACGTTATGAAGTACTTTGTGGTCTGTTCACCAAATAAATACCAATTAATATAATGGAACCACCTATTAATGTAGAGATATGCAATTGTTCATCTAACAAAAGCCAACCAAATAGGACACCGAAGAGCGGAGCAAGAAATAAAAACGAACTTACCTTACCCGGATTCTCTTTCTGTAACAGGAAAAACCATACAGCAAATTGCACAATCGAGGCCATAATCGCTAACCATAATACGATTAAAATCGAACTAGTTGTAATAACCAGTTCAACTTGTTCAAAGATAGTACTCATTAATAATAATAAGAGTCCACCTGTCAGCATTTGATACGATGTAACTACCCATACATCAAGCGTTGATCCCCATCTATTCATCAACAGTGTTGCAATTGCCCAAGAAACCGCGCTTAAAAAACCAAGTATAGTACCAATTTGCTGAACATCCAAATCAGCTCCTAACGTAATAAATACACCTACAAATCCAACGACAACGCCTAACCATTGACTCCAACGATATTTCGTTCCTAAAAACAAGGTTCCGAAAATAACGACAAGTAATGGATTGGTGAATGTTAAGATAGATGATTCACCAGCCGTTATTGTTCTCATACTGATAAAGATAAATCCCATTACTCCTGCTGTTTGGAACAAGCCAATAATCATAATTTGAATCCATTCCCGTTTAGTACTCGGGTGTTTTCGCTGGAAAAGTCGAACCATAATTCCCATTAAAATACCCGCTAGTGTGAATCGTATCCCTACTAACAGTAAAGGAGATATATAGTTTAATCCGATCTTGCCAACCGTAAAGGAAGATCCCATTAAACTTGTTGTTATAATGATTAATAATGCAAACAATCCCTTATTCAATGCTTGTTCCTCTTTTCTAAACTCATTTATTATTTCCCCAGAGGGATACGATAACATATCAATGCCACCTAAGCTACACTACTGCCTCTCCATTATTGAGGAATAATTGGCAAAATAACATGTGATGGATATTCAGTTTGATGAAACACTTTTTGAGCTGCCTTTACCATTTCTACCGTATCTAATGTCGTTTTACCTGTTCCAGGATTCACATCATAACGAGGGAAGTCACTAGAAGCAATATCGACTCGGATTGAATGACCTGGTAAAAACACATTACTTGTCGGACATAATTCTATTTCATAGCAAACTATTTTATTCTTTACAGATTCTCCGTGTTGATATTTTGCTCGGACGATGCCATCTGCTAAATTATACGCTGTTCCATCTGGAAAAACATCAACCAATTTTGCCGTAAAATCCGTATCCAATGCATCTGTAGATGCCCATAATATTACTTTTGCGGAACCCGTCACTTCTATTGATTCGTCCAATGGTGGAGTCATATAAACTACTACATCGTCCCGTACTTCGATTTGCCTTTGATCACGTGGTCCTACATTTCTACCATTATAAAATAATGTTCCACCACCATGAGTGGGTACAGGACTAGCGGGATCATGGGTAAACTGATCTCTTGGTTCATCTGTAGGAGTGGCAGTAGTTAATTTCCCAGACTTACTATTTGCTTGTCCATCACTATGAAAATAGTAGTTTGTATATACAGTACGCTGTAATGGCCATTCCTTTTCAGAACGCCATTTATTAATACCCATTACAAAAATTTTCACAGGATCTTCATCAGTTTGAAGTATATCGTTATCTTCTTTCAGCCAATGGTTAAACCACTGAATATGAACTGATGTAAGATCTTCTTTACCAGCAATCGACAGAGCTGAACTATTTACACCAAAGGAACGCTCACCTAAGTCAGAACCAATCATTCCGTGTCCCCATGGTCCAATAATTAATTTTTGGTTCGAGTTGTATTCTCGCATCTGTTGATAATTCATTAACGTTTGACTTAAGAAGTTATCGTACCATCCAGCAAGGTGATAGGCTGGAATATTCATGAAATCAGAAGTATTTCGGGCATGTATTTGTGTCACTGCCCTTTTATTGAAATTTTGATCTATATACTTGCGATAGATGTCTTGTAGTACGGGGTGTTTCATCGCTGCTGGCAATTCGCTAATTGGCATATAGTTATGCCATTCTTCAATCTGGTCAAGGTCGTTGGAAAGCTCCTTGATCGCTGCACTATACTCTTCACTACTCAGTTTTCTTTTTAAGTAATCAGGTGCTACAGAATCAAGCAGCCAAGTTTCTGCTGACGCTAGAGCAAGTACACCACTTTCCCCAAAAGGTTCCTTAAAAATGTTTCCTGTCATGGCCGGGAAGATAGCTTTTAACGCTGAAGGCTGTTCTACTAATGCATACAACTGAGTGAATGCATAATAAGATAAGCCAAACATCCCCACTTTTCCATTCGAGTACGATAAGCTTGCAGCCCACTCAACAGTATCATAACCATCCTTAATCTCTTGGGCAAAAGGTTCAAACTCACCTTCAGATGCAAAACGACCTCGAACATCTTGGACGATGACGATGTAACCTTGCATCACTGTTCGAATCGGATCGATCCATCTATGTGAAAAGTCTGGAAGATTTTTATTATAAGGCAAACGTGTTAATAACACAGGATAGTTTCCACTTGCTTGTGGCCGATAGATATTTGCATATAATGTTATGCCATCTCTTAATGTACAAGGGACTTCCCTTTCAACAATGATTTGATTGATTTTTGTCATATGAACCTTCCTTTTAAAATAATTAACAGTAAATACAAAAACAAGGTCTGTGCTGACACACGTCAACACAGACACTTATTGCTTCCTTATTCGCCTAGCATCTCTTCTACTTTATCTTGATTGTTGTCAATCCATTCTTGTGCTACTTCTTCTTTAGGGATTTCTTCTTCTTCAATTTTCACAATCATTTCTTCGACATCATTAATAGAGATACTCCAATTACTCAAAAATTCATATGCATCTGGAGCAGTTTCTTGTATTTCATTATTGGTAATTACTTTAACAGATGCTGTTTCAAAAACACCTTTAGGGTCTTCTAATACTTTAATATCAAATTTGTTAAACATCGTGTGTGGTCTCCAGCCATAGAAAACAACTGGTTCTTCACTTTCCATTTTACGCATGGCTTGAGCGATCATTCCACCCTCAGAAGAATTGACTTGTTTCATATCAAGTTCATAACTATCGATTAATCCGTCGATCTCCTCTGTAATACTTGCTCCTTCTTCAATACCATATAATTCATTACCCAAATCTGCTTCGATTCCTTTCAGATCTTCGATGGAATTGACATCCTCCATATAAGTTGGTACTACTAGTCCAGAATCTGCTTCAGGATAGCTAACTGCTGTTTCTTCAATAGTGTCGCTATATTTTTCGATGTATACGTCATGTACTGGGAACCAGCCATCCATAAATACATCGATATCTCCACGAGATAAACCGATATACGTACTACCTGCATCTGCTTGTGTTTGCTCTACGTTATATCCCATATCTTCTAATATAATTTGGGCAATTTCAGTAGGTGGTACTGTACTCGTCCATGGGGTTACACCTAGTGTAATGGTTTGTTTCTCTTCTGCACCTGCTTCGTCTCCGTTTGCTTCATTATTTTGTTGAGAACATCCAACGATAAACATAACTAGTAAGACACTCAAAGTTAATACTACTTTTTTCATTCTTCTCTCTCCTCTATAATTTATTTCCTATTCCTTGTGTGATTCGATCAAGAATAATAGCAATGACGACAATCGCTAATCCACCAATTAATCCGAGACCAACGTTTACAGTTGAAATACCTGATAATACAATCGAGCCAAGTCCTGGTGCACCGATCATCGAAGCAACAACTGCCATTGATAGTGCTAGCATAATTGTTTGGTTAATACCAGCCATTATCGTTGGTACCGCAAGTGGTAACTGCACTTTGAAAAGTAATTGTTTCGAAGTGGAACCGAATGCCTTTGATGCTTCCACTACTTCTTGTGGAACTTGTAAAATTCCTAATCGTGTCATTCTTACTGCTGGTGGAGCAGCGAATACGAATGTTGCGATTACCGCTGGCACACCACCAAGTCCAAATAATAGAATCGATGGGATTAAATAGACGAAAATCGGTAATGTTTGCATAAAGTCCAATATGGGACGAACGATTTTATCTATCACATTACTTTTGGCACTTAGTATCCCAACCGGAACCCCAAAAATAATCGCGATAATTGTTGAGACAATCACAATCGCAACGGTTTGCATCGTCTCCGCCCATAAATCAACGGAACCGATGTAAAGACAACCGATTAATGTAAACAACGCTGTTCCTTTTCCTGCGAGTTTCCATGCTAATAAAATCAGCAGTACTGCAATAATTTCTGGAGGAATCGCCAGAATCAGATTAGTTACACCATCAATAAACGAGCGAAGTGGTACACTGATACTATCAAAGAAGCCACCCATGACTGGTAGTAACCAATCATTAACAAAATCATTTGTCCATTCTTCTAACGGAAAGTAGAAATAGTTCATGTTGATTCCACCTCATCTTTCTCTTTCCCAAGCACTAATCCCGATAGGATCGAAACACGTGAAACGATTCCTAATAGTTTTTCATCTTCGACAACGACAATTGGATATTTAACATCTGCCGCTATACCGATTAAGTCATTTAATGGTGTAGCTGGCGAAGTGGAATAGATATTATCGGTAATCAGTACTTCTTCCATTGGAATATTATTTTGATATGCTTTCACTGCATCATCAATCGTGATCAGACCTTTAAAGTTCTTCTCCTTATCGGTAACAAAGATACTGGAAACACCAGCTTCCTCCATCTTTCTTACCGCTACACGCGGTCCGTCTTTGTATGTTAATAACACCTCTGGTTTTTTCATGACATGAGATGCTTCTAACACTTTGGAACGATCAACATCTTTCACAAAATTGGAGACATAATCATTTGCTGGGTTTTCTAAAATCTCCTCTGATGTTCCGATTTGAACAATTCGACCGTCTTTCATGATCGCAATACGGTCGCCAAGCTTTAATGCTTCATCTAAATCATGGGTAATGAATAATACGGTTTTACCTAATTTGTTTTGAATTTTTAATAGTTCATCTTGCATTTCTTTTCGAATGATCGGGTCTAACGCACTGAACGCCTCATCCATTAAAAGGATATCTGTATCATTGGCAAGTGCACGAGCGATGCCGACACGTTGCTGCATCCCACCACTTAATTGACTTGGATAGCTATCTTCATAACCACTCAACCCAACATCCTTAATCGTTTCTTGCGCTTTTTGTTCTCGTTCTTGTTTATTAACACCTTGAAGTTCTAGGCCATATGCGACATTTGCCAAGATTGTTTTATGCGGTAACAAACCAAATTTTTGGAAAACCATCCCTAATTTTTTACGTCTTGTATCAATTAGCGTATTTTTATCCATTTTGGTAATGTCTTCCCCATCGATAAACACTTCTCCATCTGTTGGTTCTATCAATCGATTGACTAATCGTATTAAGGTAGATTTACCACTTCCAGAAAGGCCCATAATAACAAAGATTTCTCCAGGTTTTACTGCGAATGATGCTTGGTTAACACCGACTGTCATTCCAGTTTTCTCAAGGATTTCACTTTTTTGTTCGCCATTTTTCAAACGTTTGAGACCTTGTTGTGGATGAGAACCAAAGATTTTCGTCAGATTATTCACTTCAATCTTATTCATCAACATTCTCCTATCCTTATCTTCTTACCTTTTTCGTTTGATACCAATTATTCTTCCTGCTTGTTTCGGAGCTTCCAGTAGTTTATGCTCGTTCCAGATCGTTTCTACTTTCACTGCAACATCCTCTGGAAAAGGAGCAGGTCGTTGTTGATCAGTATCCATCCCCATTAACATTTGTTCACTTGTTGCAAGCACATCGTCTTTTGTATTTTTCATCGTGAAAATGATGTGTAGACGTTTGGCATCAACATCTAACAGTTGTACATTGACGGTTAGTTGCTGACCTTGATGTGCTTCTTGCAAATAACATAAATGTGTTTCTAATGTGAAAATGGTATAGCTGTACTTTTCGCGAGCTTGTGGATCTAGTCCGATTTCATCGATAAAGGCATCGACAGCAAGACTAAATACTTTCGCATATGCTGCATCATTCATATGGCCGTTATAATCCACCCAATCGTGATGCACATAATCTTGATATTGAAAGGCTTGTTCCGCCATTGTTATAGAACCTCCTTAGATTTTTGATTGAGGCCAATAATCTTCTACCAAATCTAGTAGTTTAACTAAAAATTCATTTCGTTTATTTTCTAATTCAGAAATTGGCACATCACCGGCATGACTTTCACAGCCTTCAATGACTTTTTCTTTCAAGTCTTCTGTTAATTCAGGTGCTTCTAATTTCGTCCATGGCTTTTTCAATGCCGGACCAAATTGTTCAAGCATGTGACGCATTCCTTGTTCACCACCAGCTAAGTGGAATGTTAAGAAGGGTCCCATTTGAGCCCAACGAAGTCCTGCACCATAAATGATTGCGGCATCAACTTCTTCCGTTGTCACAATACCATCATTCACAAGGTGTAATGCTTCACGCCATAATGCTTCCATTAAACGATCGGCAACATGACCTTCGATTTCTTTGTTAATTACTAGCGGTCTCATTTGAATAGATTGATAGAAGGCTTTTGCTCTTTCCATCAGTTCAGCATCTGTTGCTTGACCGCCAACAAGTTCAACAAGCGGTAAAATATATACCGGGTTAAACGGGTGTGCCACAATGACACGTCCAGGGTGTTGTAAATCTTCCTGTAAAGTCGTTGCCATAATACCAGATGTGCTTGACCCGATAATCGCATCAGGTTTCGCATGCTGATCAATATTGGTTAAAACACTTTTTTTAATATCTTCACGCTCTGGTACATTTTCCTGTATAAAATCAACATCTTGAACTGCTTCTTCTAAAGTAGAAACAAATGTTAGACGGTTTTGTGAAGCACCTTCAGTCATGCCTAACCTTTCTAACTCTGGCCAAACTTGCTCTACCACCTGACGCGTACGTTCTTCTGCACCATCTGCAGGATCAAATGCTACTACATCTAATCCTTGTGCTAAAAATCGGCCAATCCAGCCATTTCCTATTACACCTGTACCAACTACTGCTACTTTATTGACGTTACTCATGCTTTCTTACCTCCATAGGGATTTCGCAATCCGAATTGTTGTCTTGCTTCTTCTGGTGTCATCACTTCAATATCATTGCTGTTTAGCATAGTAACTGCTTTATCAACGAGTTGGTCATTACGAGCTAGTACACCTTTAGATAAATAAATGTTATCTTCCAATCCCACACGCACATTTCCACCTAACTGTGCAGCTTGTGCCAGAATTGGTAACTGCATACGTCCAATACCAAATGCTGACCAATGTGCATTCTCTGGAAGACGATCTCTCATATAAAGCATTGTCTCTACATCTGCATCCATTCCCCATGGAATTCCCATGCAAAATTGGAACATTGGATCGCCATCGATTAATCCTTCATTTACAAGTTGTTTGGCAAAGCGAAGATGTCCGGTATCAAAACATTCCAGTTCAGGTTTTACACCACTGTCTTGAATCAATTTTGCTTGATCTCTTAACCAATCTGTCGGGCTCATATAAATCATATCTCCGAAATTTACTGAACCGCAGTCGAGTGTACACATTTCCGGAAGTAGTTCGCCGACTGGTTCGTGACGTTCTGCTGGTGTTTGAATATCTGTTCCATTGCCTCCAGCTGCTGGCGTATCTAAACTCGGAATAAAATCACCGCCACCTCCAGAAGTAATATTAATAATCACGTCTGTTTCTGATTCGCGTATACGATCGACAATTTCTCGGTAGTGATTAACATCATGACTTATTCCACCTGTTTTTGGGTCACGAGCATGGACATGTGCTACCGTTGCACCTGCTTTTGCTGATTCGATCGCTGCTTCAGCAATTTCCTTTGGTGTTACCGGAACATAAGAACTTTTTGCTGTTGTATCTCCTGCACCAGTTACCGCAGCTGTTAATAATACTTTGTTCTTCATTGGATATCCTCACTTTCTATATTAAGATGCTTTTATCTGTCAAATCTTTATAATTTATATACCATCCGGACGGTTTTTTTATCACGTTAGAAACTATACCATCCAGACGGTTTATTTTCAAGCCGATATAATAGTAGAAAGGGGTTACATTGGGGGATTCTGAAAATAAAAGTAGAGCGTTAGTGACTGTCAGGACAGTACATTCCGTGTTTTCGACAAGAAATCACAAAAAAATTAAAACACCAGCTTGATAAACTGGTGTTTTGTTCAAAAATTATTTAATCTGATTCATTAGCCCAATCTTTGAGCTTTTTATAGACTGCTTCTTTCTTTTCCGGTTCGATATGATAAATATCGAATAACTCAGATAACCAAATCCCATCAGTAGCCAAACGAATGATGGTCGCTTTAATTGGATCTATACCGTCATGTTCGATTTCTTGCTGCCACTCCGTATATAGTTCACGAATAGGATCCAACGAATTGGAGCTTACTGCTTTTGCAGCAAGTAAACCATAATGCATATCTTTGTTTTGGTATGCTTGATTAAAAGTGACATCCACATAGGCACGAACCCATTTTCCCTTATCAACAGGATCTGCCTCAGCGTTATTTGCTATTTTCTCGCGATAATTGTTCGCAAGGTGTTCTACCATCCCTTGTACGAGAGCTTCTTTGGATGGGTAATGGTAAAGCAGTCCACCTTTACTAATGCCCGCTTCTTTTGCAGTAGCGTCAAGTGTTAAGTTAAAGATACCTTGCTCACTAACGACCTTTGATGCAGCATGAAGGATTTCCACTTTTCTAGAATTTCTGCCCATTCGAGATCTCCTCTTTTTTTAAACTTGTGATATTACTATACTATCCAGACGGTATATTTTTCAATCAATTTAGAGAGATTTTTTAGAAAGAGGTGAATATCGATAGAATAATGATTAAACACTCTCAATTATTACACAGCCTTTCAGCGAATTCGAAATCAATAGGTATCAATTAGAAAAAACGTGCATAAGCAAATGGTGTAATATCCACTAACGGTTGTTCCTCAGCTACTAGTTTGGCTAAAGTTTCTCCGATAACACTACTAAATTTGTACCCATGCCCCGAAAAGCCACAAGCAAATACGACATGCTGATAATCAGGGTGTCGATCGATAATAAAATCACCATCTGGTGTATTCGTATAAGTACAAACTTTTCCCTCTTGATGATTAGCAATATTGGAAAAATAACGATCTGCCACCATCGAGACATCCTCTTTATCTTCGGTATATGTTCCAAAAGGCTCAATTGGTTGATGGATATCCCGTTTCATACCACCATCATGCCTGCCGATTTTAACACCCGCTCGTTCAACACTCGGAAATCCATAATAGGTAGCATGATCTAAAGCAAAACTAAAAGCAGGAAAATGGTCGTCTGCATACCATTCTCCATTTGCTGCAAACCACGAAAAAGTCTTGCGCACTGTTTCTAGTGGTAAGTCCAGACCAATGCTTGCAAGCTTCTCCTTTGCATGTGCTCCAGGTGTTAAAATTATTGTTGCTCCTTTGTAACTTTGTTTCTCTGTCGTAACCGTAACCTGATTTTCCTCCATCACAATATCTGTTACTGGTTCATTTATTTTTAGGACAGCGCCATGCTTAATTGCTAGCTCTCGATATGTCTTGATAATATTATCACTCATTAACACACCAGAGTTTACTTCATAACAGCCTATTAATCCTTCGGGAATAGCAAAACCTGGCCATTTTGAATTAATATCTGCTGCTGTTAGAGTTTCAACATCTAATTGATAATTTAGAGCACTGTTTCGTACATTTTGAATAAAAGCAGAATCTTCCTTACCAATATTGAGCACACCTGTTGGCACAAAAATAGTCCGATCGGTTTCTGTCTGTAATTCCTCCCATAAAGATTGAGCACGCAAAGCCATTTCGACATAACTTTCCCCTTCACCATATGCATGCCGGATTATTCTCGTTTCTCCGTGATGGGAACCTTCTGTATGTGGTGGATCTCCTGCATCTATTAATAAAATGTTATTTCCTTGTTTGGCTAGATAATAACCTGTTGCCATTCCCATCGATCCTGCTCCAACTATAATCGAATCATATTGCATGATTAACACCTCTTTTTTTCTAGTTCCTATATCTTTTTATTGTATTTTTTCTTGTTGTTCCCCGTCAAATGACATTCGGTACCAATCTATTGCATTAGGTCCCGGCATGTGGGCAAAAAATAGTTCATCCTCTATAATATGAATATAATGTACTTCTCCATCTACTAGCTTTTTTTCTTCTTGAGATGAAAGGTCATATCGGTATAGGCTAAAATTATCATTGTCATTGACATAGAATATATAGTTATCACTCATGTTAAAACTATAACTGCTATTTGCTGTTAATGGTTCCGTATCTCCTGTTTCGATATTTTTTCGATAAATTTTATTGTCAGCTTTCCAATGTTCAAAGTATAGCCATTCATCTTTTATTAGAAAATGTGGGGATTCTAACTCGAAAAATACTTCCTCTGTATGCTCGTAAATATCTTCTTGGAGATCACGATAATACAACAATGGATCTGAATTTTTGGTATAAATCATATTATCTCCATCTAACATAAAGTCGCTCGCTTCATTTGCAACTTTTTCTCCATAAGAACCATCATGTTTTTCCCGCCATAATGGGTAATGATAATACTCATCCAATTCAATGAAATATAACCACTCTTTCGTCGCAATTAAATGATTAGCAGATACATTATTTATAAATTCTTTTGCTGTTCCGTCTTTATTTATTTTACTCAGCTTATTCTCATTACTTTTATCAATAAAAAACAATGTATCATCCACTATATTAATGTGGGTTGCTTCACTTTCAGTTATCCGATGTCTTTGTGTCCCGTCCATACTCATGCGAAAAAGTCCATCACTAAATATCGAATAATAGATCCATTCCCCATCCGTAGCCCAACGTCCACCGTTCATAAGGTTACCATGCGTATGACCGAGTGATTTTTTTTTATTTTCAATTGCTTCCTTTTCTCTTTCCTCTTGTGCTACTTCCGTTTGGCCCTGTATGTATTCCATAAAAGTAACAGCTTTTTCTGTTTTTTCATAAGGAATAGCTAATTCCTCTACTTGATTATGGTCAAAGAGTTTATATTCTACTGTTTGCGCTATAGTAAGCGCGTCTGCCTGCTTCCCCTTACCTTCGAACGCAATATCGATTTTTGAAATAACATAATCGTCCTTATCAATATGGACATCGACTACTAAATTATCTATATTCATATCTTCTAGCACTACCTCAACTGCAAGCATTTCAAACACTGCGTATGATAGTATCTGAGGATAAATCGACGAAAGAATGGATGATTCTTGTTCGGAGTCTGAAGCATAAGTATACTGATAGCTTTCAGCTTGTTCTTGATATGTCAATTGGTCTTTGTGTTCATCTAAAAATGCCAGAATATCTGGAACTTGTGTCAGTTGATCATCTAATTCTACTTTTATCAATTGTTCTTCCTCAGATTCAGCCTCATAGAATACAGTATCTTCTATATAGTATGTTTTATATTCTTGAGATTCATCATGTATTTGAAAGGTTGTATCCATTGAGGCTTCGAATGGCTCTACTTGATTATCTCCAGCAATCGAAATGGCATAATCTGATTCCAATTGATTATTTTTTTCTATATGTTCCATCTTACCTTGGAAAGAATAGTTTTCTAATTGATTCATATTTTCTACTGTCTTATTCCATATTTCGTCTTCCGATAACGTTTGATTGCTACAGGCTGTTAACAATAATAGTAAGAATAAAAAATGTTTTAACTTCATCTAATTCTCCTCTGAATCATTATAGTATCTCGTTGACTTATGTATCATTTTCTCTTTTTGCTAGTAAATAGTATATCTTATCATCGACCCACTATATAACACACAAACTCAATAAAGCCAGCAGGAGCTACTCCTTAGCTTGCTTTCCCTCAACATTACCTCGATTATAGCATGAAATATGGTAATATTTGAGATAGAAGGGATGCTTAGATAACTTTTCTTCTAATATTGATGGCATATGCTACAATATCACAACTCACATATGACGCTGCATTTTCTTAGGATAACAAAATATTTGCTTTCCATTTGTAGTAGTAGTATAATAAAATCAGAACATACATTCGTAAAAGTCATCATACTCCCCTTAAAGCAGGTGGTGCCAAAATCTCATAAGTATAAATTAACCTGACCTAAGCTAACCCCGCCACAATTTAGATTCCTTTACTTTCCTTGAATCCTATGTCAAAACATCCGTCAAGTATGCTATAATCAAACATATAATAAGAAGGAGTGCTGTTAAATGGCAGAAAAACTTTTATTGGAGATATTAGATGAAATAAAAGTAATGAAAGGTGAGATTAATGGCATCAAAGACGAACAGATAAAAACAAATAAACGGCTTGATGGAACTAATCAGCGGCTTAATGAGATGGATCGTCAATTCAATGAACGTTTTGATCGATTAGAAAACAAAACAAATGCCATTCAAGAACAAACAGCCAAAATAAGTGAGTATCATATGGAAACAATGCAAAAGTTAAACAGTAAAGCCACTAAAGATGATTTTAATTATCTTAAAGAGATGGTTTTTAAGCATGACGAAGAAATTTATAAAATTAAATCACAATATCAAAGTATTAATGAAAATTAGCATACTTTTAACCAAATAGTTATATTCTAAATAATCCCTCTTAGAGAACTTGCTATTTTTAATAAGCGGTTCATCCCAACTATTTAATGTAGGATCAACCGCTTCGTCTTCCTTTGATTAAACGGACCCTTTTACTTAGAATCTTCCTGATTTTGTTGAAGCTGTTGTTGCCCCATCTTGACTAATTCTTGGACCATATTACCACCTATGTGTCCACCTATTTTTCCAGCATCTTTAGCCTTAATATTCCCATTATAGCCTTGCTCAAGTGATACATGTTGTTCTGCTGCCACTTCATACTTTGCTTTTTGCGGGTCATTTGTATTAGCTATTTTTGCTTTTAATTGGTCCAATCCTTCTCGAGCTTCTGGAACGAGTATTTTATTCCTTTTTGCCATTTTATTCACCACCTTTCTTGTTTTTCGATTATTTATAATTGTTTTCGTGCTTATCTCCGTTTCCTATTATTTTTTACATTCAGCTTGCATTTATGAGCATTATTTATCTTCACCAGGATGACTGATTCTCCTAAGTCATTTATTCTGCATAACGAAAGGCTACCTATTATCCGGCAGCCTTTCGTCGATTATATTAATTTCACAAGTATTCTCCCTCTAACTTGTCCCTTCAATAAGGTTGGCAGAATGTCTGGAAGTTCTTCTAAGCTAACTTCTTGAGCAACAAACTTCTCTAAATTAGTTAATTTTACATCAGTCGCCAAACGCTCCCATATTTTCAAACGTGTTGCCATCGGACAATAAACAGAATCAATCCCTAGCAAATTAACCCCTCTTAAGATAAATGGAAAAACAGTAGATGGCAGTTTTGTCCCAGCGGTTAACCCACTAACAGCAACCGAACCTCCGTATTCGATTTGACTTAAGACAGAAGCTAGTGGTTCGCCACCGACTGGATCAACCGCTGCAGCCCATTTTTGTTTCGCTAAAGCTCTTATTTTCCCGTCATATACTTCTTCACGAGAAACGATTGTATTCGCACCAAGTTTACGCAAATAATCACGCTCAGATTCCTTCCCGGTACTAGCCTCTACTTGATAACCGAGTAAAGAAAGAATAGCTACCGCAAAACTGCCAACACCACCAGTTGCACCTGTTACAAGCACCTTTCCTTTTTCTGGTGATAGATTATTTTCTTCTAAACGTTGAACAGACAATGCCGCAGTAAAACCAGCTGTCCCAATAATCATGGTTTCTTTCAGAGAAAGACCTGCTGGAAGTGGAACAATCCATTTGGAGGGAATACGTGCATACTTACTGTACCCTCCATAATGGGAAACGCCGATCTCATAGCTAGTCGCGATCACCTCGTCTCCCTCTTTAAACTGTGGATCATCAGATGAAACAACAACACCTGCTAAATCAATTCCAGGTATCATCGGATAATCGCTGACAACATTGCCGTTTGGAATCGTTGCGAGGCTATCTTTATAGTTTATTCCGGAATAATGAACACGGATTAAGACTTCTCCCTCCGGTAAATCCTGAAAGGTTAGCTCCTTCCTATTAACCGAAAATTCTTCATCTTGTTTATTTACAACTAATGCTTGAAATTTTTCTGGCATCATTAGTCCTCCTTGCAAACATATGCAAAATTTATCCAAAGCATATCATTTGTTGTGGTTGACATCAATTATGAGGGACCGTGATAAAGTAATGTATATTTTTTTAGAAGGAATAAACAATATGAACAAAAGGAGGAATTTACATGAAACATGTAAGTGCTTTGTTGATTAAGTTTATAGCTTCTCTAGTTCTTCTATATCTTATCCTTGGATTAATGTATGGAATGACTTTCGGTGAGGTTTTTCTTTTAACTGCCGTGTTAGGATTAGCTGCTTATGTAATCGGGGACCTATTGATATTACCTAGAACAAATAATACACTAGCGACTGTAGCAGACTTTTTCATAGCATGGTTAATTATATTTATGTTTGTTGAGGGTATGGCTGTAACTGATAACATTTTTACAGCTACTACGATTGCAGCATTAGCTGTTGGTCTTTTTGAAATATTCTTCCATCGCTATTTAGCTAATCAAATTTTGCCTGATGATGAGAAAGGGCCAATGGATAGACAGTTACAGTACCAAACTGAGATATCCGATGAATTAGGAGAACAACCACCAGAAAATGAAAAATTCGATAAGTAATTAGGAAAATATTAAGCATTTAAACTATAACTGCACAACAATGGTCAGACGCTCTCTACCGATTGGGGTGCAGTTTTAACTTAAATTGGTTTTCGATTGGATGATTATTCAGAACCGTGGGCGCAAAATTTAAAATTCTAAATCTTATTGAAAAACCACTTTTAACTTAATATCTTGCGGATAATCCCCAAACTCCTTACCAAATATGTTGAAGCCGCCTTTATGTAAGGCATTGTCTTTAATACCTACTCGAAAGGTCAAAAAGTTGTTTTCATATAAATTTAAATCATCAACTGTCACATTACTAAAAGGGATATCATCGATCATCGCTTTGTCTTCCGTAACCTTCCAAGTCTTTAATGTGCCATATTGAGTGTTTGTACTTTCTGCCCAATATTTCGGATTTAATTTACCTGGTCTATCACCAAAATCCCCTGGACTTGTCCATGTACCTACATCTACACCATTTAGCCAAACACTGATATCTGAAGGCCAGTGATGATCATGGTTTGGTGCCTCGGAACAGACTTCAAATGATACTTGAAGCTCTTTCACTGTTGCACTTGGTGGAATGGCAAGTGGAAATTTATACTCTAAATAACCTTTTCTCGTCCAGATAAGTTGTGCACTTGATCTGGCAGGATTATAAAAATTAACTGGATCATCCTCTTGTATAATCAGCCCATCGTGATTAGCCATACCACATGTTGGCGAAACGCTAAAGTCCGTATACTGTCCGATCGGCATTTCAATTTCATAGTTTTCATATTCACCTGCATAATTTTTAGACGTATTTAATTTTATATGTACATCATCAAAATTCCTTGTACAAACCTTCATTGCTCCCCTGCTGGCTGGTCGAAGTTCTGTCAATATTAGTTCTGCTTCTTCTAAAACTTTAATATGAGAGGCTGCAGTAGACATCGGAATCCCAATACTTTCTGCCAATTGATTTATATTCATATTCTGTTTACTTAAAAGACTGATGATTTGTAACCTGACTTCTGAAGATAGCGCACGCGCCACCTTCCTTAATTTTTTTTGATCTTCAAGTGATAACTCGAGCAAAATCAGCTACCTCCTTACTTTCATTCTTATATTATAAATGAAAACCTTATATTATTACAATTTTTTTGGACTAAATCCCGATTACGTACAAAATAGCTCTCATCTTTGAGGTAAATAAATGGTATTCGAAATAAAGCAAGAAGGAAGAAGTTAAGTAGGGATTTTTCCACATACTTATTATTTGCTCAGTATTCTCAATCGATTTTAATATACCGTGTAATAATAGAATCGTCCGTATTCAAGTTATTAATACTACCTTGAAAGTTACATGGTCAAAATTCTCCAATGAAATACATTTCTTTTAGCAGTCTGATTTTTTTGGATTAGCCAGAATGATATCTTTATATAGTATAAAAAATCCCCACTATCCTTTTTGATTTCTAGTGGGAATTTTTCAAAATTAACCTTTTATACCTGTTAATGTTACCCCTTCAATGATATGTCGTTGGGCAAACACGTAAACAATGATAACCGGAATAACCGAAATGGTTGCACCTGCCATCATATATGCCCAGTTTGTTACATATAAACC
Source organism: Gracilibacillus thailandensis (assembly GCF_010994055.1). Taxonomy (NCBI): domain Bacteria; kingdom Bacillati; phylum Bacillota; class Bacilli; order Caryophanales; family Bacillaceae; genus Gracilibacillus; species Gracilibacillus thailandensis. Next base: position 35,862 of record NZ_WJID01000051.1, read on the forward strand.
TTTGAAATTATTAAGCAATAATGGGACCGTAAAATTTTCTGGTGTGGATAAATAGATTAAGGCATCAATAAAGTTGTTATACGTACCCATGAAAATGAAAATACCGACTGCAGCCAATGCAGGGCGAATCAAAGGTAATATTACACTCCAATAAATTCGAAATGGATTAGCACCATCCATAACTGCTGCTTCCTCTAATTCCTTAGGAATCCCACGAATAAATTGACGTAGTAAAAAGACAGCAAAGGCATTGAATAATGCTCCAGGTACAATTAGCGCAAGATGAGTATCAAGCCAATTAATTCTATCCATAATTAAATATAATGGAATCATGGTAACTTGTTTTGGGATCATCATTGTGGCTAAAAACAAAATAAACAGGACACCTGATCCACGAAAACGTAGCTTCGCAAAAGCATAAGCAGCCATTGATCCAGTAAAAAGCTGTGCCACCACTACAATTGCCGTAATGTAGAAGCTATTCCAATAAGCTCTACCAAACGGCATGGCGGTAAAGGAATCGACATAATTAGACCATACGATAGGATCTGGAATCCAAACTGGTGGTACTGCAAAAATTTGGGTCATATCCTTTAATGAACTACTAATAGTCCATAAAAAAGGAAATACCATAAGCAGTGCACCAATGGTTAGAACAATGTGTAGTAAAACTTTTGCAGGTGCAATTTTTTTCTTCGTCTGAGTAACAGTCATGACTTGATCATTTAGTGTTTGTGTATTACTCTTCATAGTGAACCCACCTTTTTTGTAGCTTAAATTGAACGAGAGTAAAGATTAAAATGACAACAAACAAAATCATCGCAGCTGCAGAGCTTTCTCCGAACCGAAAGTCTACAAAGGCATTATCATAAATATGATATACCATCGTATAGCTCGCCTTACCGGGACCACCGTTTGTCATAACAAATGCTTGATCAAATACTTGGAAGGAACCGATAATTGCCATAATCGCTACAAAGAACGTGGTGGGAGACAGCATTGGCAGAGTAATATTGCGAAACTGCTGAAATTTAGATGCTCCATCTATTTCTGCTGCTTCATAATATGTTTTCGATATTCCTTGCAGTCCTGCTAGAAAAATAACCATATTGTAGCCAAGCTGCCACCATATGCTTAGCAATGCGATCGATATCATGACGAGATTCGTATTCGTTAACCAGTCAGGTCCATCTATACCGATCATTGCTAGAGCTTGATTCAGAATCCCAAGATCTCCATTTAGAATCCACATCCAAATAACCCCAATAGAAACAGAGCTTGTGACCACTGGCATAAAGTAAAATAAACGATAGATCTCTTTTCCTTTAATTTTATTGAGTGCAACCGCAAGAAGAAGGGAAATCATCAAACCAATTGGTACAGTCAGCACCGTATATAAAATGGTATTGTAAGTGGCTTTCCAAAAATCCGAACTCGAAAACTGATAGATGAAATTTTCTAGTCCTACAAAGGATCTTTCTCCAAAGCCATCCCATTCCATAAAGCTTAATACTAGTGCAGAAATTAATGGGATAATCGCAAAAATAATTAACCCTAGTAATTGTGGTGTCAGAAATATTAGTCCCCATAAGGCATTGTTTTTACGCACATTGCTCACCTCTTTATTGAAATATAGATTGGGGAGCAGAGATGTCTACTCCCTCTCCCTCATGATTTACTGATTCCTATAATCTTGAATCATTGTCTCAGCTTTTTCGGTTATTTCAGCAATTGCTGCCTCTGGTGTGTTTTCTCCTAAGAACATCAAATCAAATATACTTGTTACTTCTGACTCTAGTCCTGGAATAATAGATTGATGTGTTTCTACTTTTCCTATATCACGAGTATCTATTAAATAACTTGCATGTTCTGGCACTTCCGCACCCTCGATAATATCATCCACACTTGAGATAGATGGTACTGCATTGCCATTTCCTTCGAGACGTGCTCGTTGTCCTTCTTCTGAAGTATAGAAAGAAAGGAATTTTTTTGCTTCCTCTAAATTATCGGAGTCAGTGGTTGCAGATAAATAGGCAGTTCCAATAGTAACTGGTTCCAGTTTATTTCCTGTATTGGTTGGCCATGGAATATAGTCAAATTCCAGACTTTCATTTTCACTAAACATCGGTGTATACCATCGTCCTGCTCCTACAAAGGCTGTTTGGTTAGACATAAACATCGCGTCAGGTCCCTGGCCTTCTGGTAAAGAACCAGCATATTTGAAGTTACCATTTGTAACATTTTCATATAAGTAAGCAATAGCTTCCTCTGCCTTTTCATTATCTTGCAGCATGATATTCCCTTCCTCATCATACATTTGTCCACCATTGGACCAAACCCAGTTAAACATGTGTAGATATCCACTTTCTGCTACATAACCATATTTTCCTGATTCAGCAACTTGTTTGTTTACTTTAACAAAATTATCCCAATTCCATTCACCTGCTTCGTACAATTTCTGCGGTTCATTTGGATCCAATCCAGCTTCTTCTAAAACTTTCTTGTTGTAATAAAGAAGCACTGGATTCGAGTCGACTGGTGCACCATAGATTTCTTCCCCTTTTTTGGCTGCTCCCCATAATCCATCCGCAAATTCATCTGGTTTCACATAACTTTCCTCTGAACCTAAGAATTCTGACAATTCAGCCACTCGCCCCGTCTCGATTAACTGTGACATATATTCTCCTCCAACATAGAACAAATCTGGTGATTGGCTACCCTGGAGCTGTGTTAATAATTTTTGTTTATACGTATCCCCTGGTCCTGGAATTAATTTGATCGATACATCTGGATTTACCTCTTGATAAGCATCAATTGCTTTTTGATATACTTTAATTTCAGCTGGATTCCCCCAAGCAGTCATGGTTAATTTTCCTTCTTCACTACTACCAGAATTATTTGATGAGGAACTACTAGAATCAGAGTTACAAGCTGACAACAATAAAACAACCAACATCACAACTATAAATGGATTGACAATCTTTTTTGCTTTACCTTTCATTTTCTTCCTCCTCAGTCGAGTTACTTAGTATTATTTTGTAAGTAACTCTTATTAATTTTGAATTTTTCTCTCTAATAATAAAGCGCTTTCTTGAATGTTTAGTACAAACAACCATTTAATTGCTCACTCTGAATCATTTTATTTTGAGGAACTTAAGTAATTATATTTATTTGGTTAATTGTATATAGTCTAAAGCTAATTCACCCGAGTTATGTGCTAATTGAATCGTCTGTACTCCTGCTTCTAACTCTATCGGGATAGAAACAGTATTCTGCTTATTACCCGTTGGCGGAAACTCTAGTTCACCAATGCTATGATTGTTTATTACCAATTCCTGTCTGCCAATCTCATTTGTCTCGTTGCTATAGATCAGATCCAAGTTGTAAGTTCCTGCTTCTTCCACATTTATCTGATAAGTCAGACTGCCATCGCTAGTAACATTAACTTTCTGTTTATTGGATGCCGTATACGTATTGATAGTCGTTACGTTCTTTAAATTTGCATGTTCTGCTTCATATCTAAATTCTGGCTGCCTCGGGATTAATTCAATAAAATCAAGCTCTGCAAATAGATTTCCTTTTGTTAGTCTAATGTTATTTTCCGAACTAGTTAGATGGATATTTTTTTCTGCAAAATACCAGCTGTCCCAACCATAATTATGATAGACAACTTCACCTATCGTATCATCATTAACGGAAACTTGATGGGAGGATGGCTCCTCCATGCCATTTGCATATCTGATTTTTAAAGTGTAATCTCCAGCTGGAAGATCTACATCAAACTCGACAAAACTATCATCGTAATCAATATAACCAACCTTTGCTCCATTGGAAGCAGAGGTATTCTCTACAATACTGGCGCGATGAACCGTAGCATCTTCTGCTTCAAATTTATATCCTACTGGAACTTTAGGGCTTAACGTACCTGCCTGTTCACCTGACGGCACTTCTAACAATGTTCCGGTTGCAACAGGTTTGCCAAAGTTAGGTGTTCCATCTTCATTCCAGGTGAACTTCTGCATTCTAATATTCCGATCCCAACCTGCTCCTTGAAATTTGGCTGCATGGTAAATGATCCAATCCTCGGTTCCATCTGGTGATTTAAAGAAACCGTTATGTCCAGGACCATAAACATCCACTTCCGGATCTTTTTCAAATACTGGTTCTGGACTCTTTTCCCATGCATTCGGATCAAGTGGATCTGATCCAGTAAAGGTCAACATTCCTAATTTATAATCGTCGGTCCAGCTTCCACTAGCAGAATAAATCAAGAAGAGCTCTCCATCATTATTTCTTAAAAATTGTGGACCTTCATTGATAAGTGGTTCCCCGATTTTTTCCCAATCATATTCTGGCTTTGATAATTCTACTCTTTCACCGCTTATCGTCCAAGGATTTTCCATTGGCGCAATATAAATATCCTGACGCACATTAATGTCACCTTCCCAACCTGACCATGCAAAATAGTATTCGTCATCCATTTCCAAAATCGTTCCATCAATGGCCCATTTGTCAGCAGGGGTCGTTATCTTCCCATAGGTAGTTCCTTCCGGATAAGAATAGTCACTAAATGGATCAGACGTTTCTGACTGAAGCACATGCATGCGTTGCTTTTCCATATCACCATCAGATGCGGCAAAGTAGATGTACCATTGGCCATCAATAAAATGGATTTCAGGAGCCCAAATGTGCGCGCTATTAGGAGCACCCTGTTCCGGTGTCCAAACAACTTTACTTTCTGCTTCCTGTAAGCCTGTAATAGTCTTAGATTTCCATATCGTTACGTTATTCCCAGTTGTATTTGTATAGTAATAATAGCCATCTGTATGTCTAACGATCCATGGGTCTGCCCCATCACCTACCACAGGATTTTCAAATAGTTGTGCAGGTTCTTCTTCATAATAAAAGGTTATATGACCAATGTCTGGTCGTTGCCCCCCTTTATTTTTCGGAGCGTTTAATTCATTATCCATAGTATCCTCCTGATTATAACTATATAAATTACCTGCGTTACCACCCTTTACAAATACATACTTGATGCCAATATCAGACTGCCAATCAAAAGTTTTACTGTCATGAAAGTTGATCGTAAGGCTTCCATCATGATATAGCCCACTTTCATATGAGTCTTCTTTTAACTCTAACTTGAATTGCTTTAATTCCTTTAATTCATCAGGTAACTGTTCATTTCCGGGTCTATCATTCCCATCTATTTGAATGGGATCTGATGAAGCTTGAACACTAGAATCTTTACTTAAACTATGAAAAGATAGTACTAACACAACAAGAAACAGCAAGACTACGCTTTTTTTCAATACAGCCACTCCTTTTCGTTGCCTGAAGTAATATCGAAGGTTTTACACCGTGATAACCAGGGATTGTTCGATTGCTGAGAACAATCCCTGTGAAGTCTTAATCATTTATTTGTTTGATTTTTTCCAGTGATATTTTTGGTGTTCGGTCTTCTTTTAATAAACCATTAATTTCTTGTTGAACATCCGTAATTTGCGTATAACAGTAACCAGATATATACGGAATGTCTTTGATGGCATTCGTGATATTTCGGTAGCGATTCAAAAATTGTTCCTCTGTTTCAACTTGATTACCGTATCCCCATCCGCTCCCTTCATTGAATGCAATACCACCATATTCGGAGATAATGATGGGCTGCCCTTTATACGTATAACCATTCGCAAAAGGAAACTTATCATTATTGTGAGCTATGTCATTCTGAACGATCGCTTCTTTATCTCGATATCGATCTAAAAATCTTTCACCAAACTCCTCATAATCATGTAAGGTAATAATGTCTGAAATCGTATGTTCCCATCCATCATTAACGATAACTGGTCGTTCCGTATCCATTGATTTCGTTAAATAGTAAATAGACTCTGTAAAAGCTTGTTCTTTTTTATTGGTTGCGATGTGAGGTACACCCCAAGATTCATTAAACGGAACCCACGTAATGATCGATGGATGGTTATAATATTGCTGGACAATTTCTAACCACTCTTTTGTAAAATTCTCCACCGCTTGCTCTGAATACTCATATGTCGCAGCCATTTCAGACCAAACTAATAATCCTTTGCGGTCACACCAATACAAGAAGCGCTCGTCTTCAAGTTTTTGGTGTTTACGTACACCATTAAAGCCCATTTCTAATGTTTTTTCGATATCTTCGATCATTGCTTCATCAGACGGTGGAGTAAGCATAGTGTCCTGCCAATATCCTTGATCTAATAAAAGCTTCTGATAAATAGGACGGTTATTCAGCAAGACCTGACCATCTTTTATCGATACTTTTCGCATACCGAAGTAAGATTGCACTTCATCTAACAACCTGTCTCCTTCATATAAGCGAATGGTCACATCGTACAAATTAGGATGCTCAGGTGTCCAGTGCATGACCTTCCATTCATGTATTTCAGCTAATAGATCTACTTCAAAGTGCATCGTTGAACGGCTTGGTGTGAAAGAGAATTGTTTTACTGTCTCACCTTTAAACTGAATCGTTGTTGCTACTCTCAGTTGTTCATCGATGTTACCTGTTAGTGAATAATCAAAAACTACTGAATTCGTATCAATGTTCGGTGTCATTTTTACATGTTCAATACTTTTGTTTTCGAGAAATTCTAACCAAACCGTTTGCCAGATTCCAGTTGTCTGTACATACCAACAACCAAAATTATCCTCTTTCCACCTTTGTTTCCCTCTTGGTTGATAACAGCTATTGCTATCCTCGACTTTCACAACAACTTCATTTTTGTCGTTTGTTGTAACGGCGTTAGAAATATCAAAGGAAAAGTGAGCATTCCCACCTTTATGGCTGCCAATATATGCACCATTCACCCACACTTTTGTTAAATAGTCTGATGCCTGAAAGTGTAACAGCACTTTTTTACCAATTTGATCAGTTGGTATCTCAAAGGATCTTTGATACCATACGTATGGATGAAATTGTTCATCCCCTATACCACTTGCTTTTGTTTCATACGTAAATGGAACTTGGATATCCGTTGTTTCTGTCAAGTTCTGGTGCCACTTGTCACTTTCTCCGATATTTTGATCATCAAATGCGAACTTCCAAGTTCCGTTAAGGTTCATCCAACTATCACGTTGAAATTGTGGTCGAGGGTATTCTGTTCTTTGATAAGTCATTGTTTTTTCTGTCATGTCCATTCTCCTTTGTTATCCTTTTATTCCTGTAAAGCTAATTCCTTTTACAATTTGTTTTTCAAAAATTAAGAATGCGATGATTACTGGTATCGATGCAATAGCATTAGCTGTCATTGGTTGAACATACGCTTGTGAATAGGTAGCATTAAATACTGGTAAACCAACAGGTAACGTGTACAGCGTCTCTGACATGATCGATAAATAGGGCCATAAGAAGTTATTCCACGAACCGATAAAGGTAAAGATCCCTATCGCTGATAATGCTGGTTTCGCTAATGGTAATACGATCTTGTAAAATAATTTAAAATAAGAACAACCATCGATAATCGCACTCTCAACGACTTCTTTTGGAACATTGTCAAAAAAGCTTTTCAATATAATAACACCTAGTGGTGATGCTATCATCGGTAAGATTAAACCCGCATACGTATCAATTAACCCTAAGCTCTTTGCCACCTCATAAAGCGGGATAATCGTTGCTTCGCCAGGAATCATTAACCCTAGCAAAAAGAAAATAAAGATAAAGTTTTTGAAGCGAAATTTCATTTGGGAAATCGCAAATGCAGCTAGTGACGTTATCAACAACGTTAAAGCAGTGGTAATAACCGCTACAATCAAACTATTAAACAACCAACGAAATATTAAACTACCGAACATAATATCCACATAGTTATAAAATGTATACGGTGGTAAGAACCATTCGAGTGGTTCTGTTGTTGAAAAACCGTTTGGCTTAATCGAAACAAACAGCATCCAAATAATAGGGGAAATAAAGATTAATGCTACGATAAACCCCAATGTCACTTTTAATCCTAATTTAGGATCACGATTTCGTTGTAATACTTTACTTTTTCTGATTGGAACCGCTGTTTCATTCCCGAATTGTGGATCACTCATTTAGTTCTCCCCCGATCTTTGACTCTTTAATTGAATAATAGAGAGAATTAATAAAATAAAGAATAGTGCATAGGACATCGTTGCAGCATAACCTAGGTTATTTTGATTAAACCCAACTTCATAAATATATTGAATTAACGGTCTTGTTGCCCCGCCAGGTCCACCACCAGTAATTAATAGAATTTGTGCAAACACTTTATAGGACGCCAGTATTTGTAACAGCAATATGACGCGACCGATCGGAATAAGCTGTGGTAATGTGATATACCTAAACATATCCCAGCGCGAAGCACCATCTATTTCACTTGCTTCATATAAAGATTCCGGAATATCCTGTAATGCAGCTAGGAACAAAATCATATTAAACCCAACTGTCCACCATAAGGTAACAACAACTATAGTCACCCAGGCTAAACCTTGATCTGCCATCCACTTTGGTTCCGCCTCAATGCCAAACATTTGAATCAGATTGTTTACCAATCCGTTATAGGGCTGTAGCATAAAAATCATTAGAAAAGAAATAACAGAAACAGATAAAATACTAGGTATAAAAAAGGAACCGCGGAAAAATGTTTTCAATTTCGTATTTAGGTTAGATAATAGCGCTAAACCTAAAGCCAATAAAACCATCGACGGCGTTGTCAATATTACAAAGAGGGTAGTGTTCCATAACGTTCGCCAAAAATGTCGATCTGTAAACATTTTTATATAATTTTCTAATCCAACAAACTCTAATTTACGAACTAACGTCCAATCATATAGACTCATTTCTAAACCTTTAAAAATTGGAAATATCGTAAAGATCATGTAAGCAATAAAGAACGGTAATAAGAATGGAATCGCCTTTACATCATGGACCCATTGTTTCTTCATCATAATTTGACCTCCTCTGATAAGGATGGAAAAAGAATAGCGTCTGGTCCTAGTCATTCGATTTTAAATTTATAGGACCAGGCTGCTAAGTTATCTGTAATTTTGATCATTTATTCTGCTATTAGATCCGTTACTTCTTGTTCAATCATGGAGAATACTTCTTCTGCAGTAGCATCTCCTGCCCAGTACGTGTCTAAATTACGAACAACAATATCCTGAATTCCACGTGCATGAACAGTACGGTCCACATATTTTACATAATCGGCAACTTCAGCGTACTCGCTGCGATATGGCATTTCTTGAAATTCATCTGACTCTAGAACAGTATCTTTAGCTGGTATATGTCCAGCCTTAGCCCAATCAGCACCATTGTCAGTAGCAAATTTCATAAATTCAACGGCACCTTTTTGTGCTTCTTTATCTGCATCATCATAATAAGGTAATACGAATGTATGAGAGCTTGCCCATGCAGCCTCTTGGCCAAACATATTCGGGAAAGGCATTGGTGTAAAGTTAAGGTCATCCGTTGTCTCCCAAATCCCCGTAGCCCAAACACCAGTAGACATTACAGCTGCATTGCCGGATTGAAAATCACTGTAAAAGTCAGCTAAATCTAGAGGAGTAACTTCATGTGTATGATATAAGTCGTAGAGGTACTCTGCTGCTGCAATTGCCTTCTCGTGATCCAATGCATACGTCGGATTTTCCAAATTACCGGAAACTAAGTTTTCTCCTCCCATCTGGTTATATAACGCCCACCAGATTCGATATGGATCTTCACCATTACTGGAGAAAGCAAAGGCCATTTTATCTTCGGGTAATGCTTCTTTAAGTGAAGTTAAGAACTCAACAAATCCTTCTGGTGTTTCTTCGAACATTGGAGTGCCATCGTCATTTAGAAGACCAGCTTCCTCAACAAGATCATTGTTAATATACATGATTTCTGGATGGGTATCGATAGGCACTGCATAGTTATTGCCATCATAAATGGTGACATCCAACACATTCTGATTAAACTCATCCCAATTAAGTCCTACATCTGCAGCATAATCATTAATATTGGTTACAAGTCCTTGGCTAACTAATTCAGGCAAAACATGACTGTGAGCAATACCTAAATCAGGGCCTTGTCCCGATCCAACACTTGTCAGTAATTTTGTGTAATATTCATCATAATCCTGATGAACATTATTAACAAAATACGTTTCTTGACTTTCATTAAATTCTTTTACGATATCTTCCATGTATTCCGCATCTCCACCACTAAACAAATTCCACATAACCACTTCAGTAGCACCTTCCGGAATTTCTACATCATTTCCAGCTGAATCAGAGTTATCAGAACACGCGGCCAATATCAAAGCAACAAAAACGACACCAATAAATGCACTAAACCCCTTCTTCATATTGACTCCTCCTTCATTTAGTTACAAATAAAATGTTTAATTACATTTTTTCTGTAACTTTAAATATAGAATACGCTTACATTTCATAAAAGTCAATACTATTTCTGTTCAATTGATTAACTTTTTTATATTTTTCATTCAGTCATTCAGATAATAAAACTGTTTTACCCAAATTAATTAGTTATGTTAATTGCAAAAAATGACTAATTTCGCCATTCTAAGTATATACAGCCTAATTCACTTAGAAACTTAGGGTATGTTTGACAGAAAATGATATTATGTATTAATACATATTTTTTGTATTAATTACATTTTTCGACTTTAGTCTGCAGTTTTCATAGAGAAATAATCCAAAAATAAAACTGTCTAGGAAAGTAGCACGCACTCTCACTAGACAGCTTATTATTTCTCTCGAAGTGTGCTGCCTTCGCTATTACCAGACTCCGCAACAATAGCATGAGGTAACACAGTTCTTTTCATTTATAAGTAAAAGAAACCTCTAAACTAGCATTAGGAGGTTTCATATCAAACACGATAATAAGGTTTATCTTTTATTTCTTTTTTTAATTTCTCACGTTTCATTTCTACTTTCTGAATTCGTTTAAAAGTAATAATAGACAAGATCGTTAATGTAACAAATTCAACACAATAGTCCTTCTCCAAACTTTTGTAGATAATATTCATGTTAATCTACCCCATCTCTAGTCTAGAAAGCTTATTCTCTATAGCCATCCGGCTGATAAGCAAAAGAATTGATCAATTCCATAACGCATTCTTCACATAACTCAAACTTCCAATGCTCATTATCAAACTTGCTTCCATAGCCAAACCTTAGGTTGAAAGATTGAAATAAGTCACGTTGCCAATCTTTTTCATAATCTTCTCCGTGAAGAACTTTTTCCGTACCACATTTATTACAAATGATAGATTCTAGTTCTGAGATCTCTGTTACTTTTTCGATAAGAACATATTTTTTCGAATGTATTCTCCTTTATTCTATAATTCCTCACAAAATTTAATTTAGATATTATATTACCATCTATTTTTCCATAAAATTCAATAAAGATCAATGAAGTCCTCTAAAAAGCCTTCCTCTTACACTAAATTTCTTTACAATAAACAAACGTTAGTGTGCTATACTTTTATAGATGAAATAATAAAGGAAAGGTGTGATGTGTCTAATGAGTACATATGCGGTAGAAGCAACCGATTTAGTGAAAATTTTCGGTAAGGAACGTGCTGTCGATGGCATTAGTCTTCAAGTGCCAAAAGGTATTGTCTATGGATTTCTTGGTCCGAATGGCGCCGGAAAGACAACTACCATTCGTATGCTGGCAACCTTGTTGAAACCAAATGAAGGGCATGCCAAAGTGATGGGATATGATCTTACACAAGAAGCGGATAAAGTCAGACATTCTATTAGTCTAACCGGGCAATTTGCTTCGGTTGATGAGGAACTGTCGGGTAGAGAAAACCTTATCTTTATCGGTAGATTAGTAGGTTATAGCAGAAAACAAGCAAAACAAAGAGCAGATGAATTATTACAAGCCTTTCAATTAGAAGAGGCCGCAAAGCGCCAAGTAAAAAAATACTCAGGCGGAATGCGTAGACGGATCGACATTGCTGCAAGTATCGTTACCTCCCCAGAACTACTTTTCCTTGATGAGCCTACCACAGGACTAGACCCACGAAGCAGAAATCAAGTATGGGACATCGTCAGAGCACTTGTTAAAAATGGAACCACTGTATTTTTAACCACACAGTATTTAGAAGAAGCGGATCAATTAGCTGATTTAATCGGAGTCATCGATCGTGGAAAGCTGATTGCAGAGGGTACAAGTAAAGAATTAAAATCCTCCATTGGTGCCGGTAGCCTCACCGTTCACTTTGATGATGTCGATGAATTGAAAAAAGCACAGAACATTTTTGTTTCGCGATTTGAACAGCAACCTGAGATTAACGAACAAGATATATCCTTAACCATTATGATCAAGGAGCATGCAAAAGCCGCAAAAGCAATTGGTGAATTAGCGAATACTAATGTGCAAATCAAAGACTTTTCGATGAGTCAGCCAAGTCTTGATGAAGTGTTTCTAACTTTAACCGGAAATGTACCAGAGCATGAAGGAGGCGACTCCTCAAATGAATAAACCATCAACAATTGAAGAAGTATTAACTAATCGAACCAGGCCCAAAAGTCCCACAGCGATCCAAGCGTCTGCTACTTTCGCATGGCGAGCATTATTACGGATCCGTTATGTTCCTGAACAGCTGTTTGACGTGACGATCTTTCCAATTATCTTTTTATTAATGTTTACTTATTTGTTTGGTGGAGCAATTTCCGGTTCTACAGGCGAATATTTAAATTTCGTTTTGCCAGGTATTTTAGTAATGACGGTTTCTATGATCACGATGTACACTGGCCTAGACTTGAATAAGGATATCGAAAAAGGCGTATTTGATCGTTTTCGTTCTCTACCGATATGGCAACCGTCTGTATTAGTTGGTGCTTTACTTGTTGACACACTACGATACTTAATTGCCTCGACTATCATGGTAACACTAGGATATATACTAGGGTTTAGACCAGAAGCTGGTTTTAGTGGTGTCATCATGGGAGTTGCTATTCTTCTCTTGTTCTCCTTTAGTTTATCATGGATCTGGACAATGCTCGGGATTATCGTTCGTTCTGAAAAAGCATTAATGGGAATTAGTATGATGTTTTTATTTCCACTCACCTTTTTAAGTAGTGTGTTTGTTGATCCTTCAACAATGCCAAACTGGTTACAGAAGTTTGTAGATATTAATCCAATAACGTTTGTAGTTGATGCGGTTCGTACACTGATCCATGGTTCGGAGGCAAATGGAGATGTCATGATCGTCATCTATATATCGATTGCATTAATTGTGATATTTGGTCCTTTAACAATGTACTTTTTTAAAAACAAATAATGAGATGTAGTTGGAGCAGATGTATAGATTCATTTTTTCCTGCATAACCATGTAACAGATGAAGCACCTTTGTAACAAAATTTTACATTCCTATTGACTAAAAAAACTAAACACCATAACATAATGATATAACTAAATATGAATCGGATGATTATTATGGGAGAGCGTATTGATTACCACCGAAGGAGCAAGTTCATAAAAAATCCTTATGAACCAATCTCTCAGGTTAAAGTACCATAATAGGACGAATCTCTGGAGAGCGCGTATCCATACGCCACCAAAGGGGAAGCTTTCTATAAGGCAAAAACTCTCAGGTAACCGGACAGAGAAGGGTCAACAGTTCATACTGCCCTTCTCTGTTTTTTTATGTCCACTTGAATAAAAAGGGCTCTATACTAAATGTGGTGGTGCTTCCTGGAGTGAT
>NZ_WJID01000052.1:0-48909 GCF_010994055.1 Gracilibacillus thailandensis
TACATCCTCAACTCCTCCACCACTTCTTTTCGCAAACATTATATGGGTACCGCCCATCGAATCCTGTACAATCCGAACTTCCGGTATTTGTTCCTTCAACCACTTCATTGCATAATTTACTGACCATGGTTTTGGAGTTTTCGGTACTGTTGCGGGTGGTTTTGGTGTTGGGAAGATCGTGGAGAGGCTGTTTTTTGCCTGCATGCGATCTACGGCTACACCTGCTCCACCGGCACCTAACATAAATAGGCTTTGGGTTAGGCTTTGATTTCGTTTTTCTTCACTTAATTCGTTGCCGAACATATCTTTGCCGGTAATATATTCACTGAATCCATTATAGGATGCCAGTCCATATATACCATACTCTGTCTTCTTTAGTATATCAAATGCCTTCGTATTTTGGTAGGCATCCAATACATGATCCGTGGCTTTTACACCTTTCGACATCGTGTAAGCTGTTTTTCCACCTTTCAGTGCTCTTCCTGCCCAACCTACTACAGGGATAAATCCGGCTGCTGCCAATGATCCTGCCGTCACACGTTCGGCAGTCGTTAATTTTTCACCAGTAACCGGGTCTACTCCTGTCGATGCACGCTTGGCATCATAATAACCGGTTATTTCACCTGTAAACGTACAGACTGTATCCCACGCTTTTTCGTACCATGGGCGATTTTCCATTTCCTCTATTTTAGCTTGTAATTCACGATTTTCCTGTAGTTCCTCCTGGTACTGCATATAGGATGAGGTAAGCTCCTGTGCATCTTGCCTTGCTTGATGGACTTCACTTTGCTGATAGATGATTTCATTAAAATGAACGGGAGAAATTTCTCCACCCTGAGATGAAGCATGAAGCATTTCTTGTATTAAACCGACAATCACTTGTTCATGGAGAGATGACTGATGATAATGATCCAATAAGAGCTGATCAAATTCCCTTACTTTCTGTTTGGTTTGTTTCCGTTTGTCCTCAGCATCTTCCATCCGTTCTTCAAAGTCACTCTTGGAGAAAACGTCTAATGAAACGAGGTCATTGATACGTGAAAAGATCGATTGCAAATTGGATTGCTGGGCATCGACCAGATTGAATGCCTTTGAAGTACTATTAGCAAGTTCTCTTTCCAAAAAGGGGACTTCCACCAATGTTTTTCCACCTAATTCGAAATCATCTGCCATTCCTTCTATTCCTTGAAAAAAAGCTATTTGCATATCAATGAAATCAAGCCAAGCTTCAATGACATCGATTTGCGCACGATAAAATCCTTTAATTGCATTAGCACTCTTCCCTGTAAAATCATTTAAATCAACAATTTGCTGAAAAGCAGTTCTTAATGTTTCTAGTTGTTCACTTAAAGCCTTATATTCCTGTGCCCTAGCTTCTACTGTCTCGACTAGCGATTTAGTTTCCAACGTTTCAGTTGAGCTCATCGCTTCCTCTCCCTTTCCATCTTTCTACCTTCCAATTGCTTCATCTTGTTCTTTTAGTTTTTTCACACTTTCTCTTGTGTCTGCCAGGTTTTTTTCTACCGTTTCAATATATTGTAATAAAAATTCATGAATCATTTCTTCCCGTTCCAACCATTCATTCGTGAATTTTAGTTCATTTTTACCATAAGTGTCAGTAGGCTTCGGTAATTCTAATTGGGATAAGCAATTTCTCGCATTTTCAAGTTGAGCCATAACAGAATGAAAATGGAGTTTGATTTCCGTTCCACCACCAGCAGTACTACTTAATCTTATGTTCATTAGAACAACCATCCTTTTAATTCGTTAATTTTTCGTCCGAATGCTTCCACAGCTTCTTCACCTTGATCCAATAATCGATCCGCCTGATAAGCAATCGAACTGGCAATATCCAGTGTATTTTGTTGAAGCTTTAGTTGACTTATTTCCCAATCTATCCGGTAGATGTAGTGATCATAATTACTAATCTTCGTTTTCATCACTTGATAAGCTTCACGGCGATCCTCGTCAAACTTATTGGCTTCTGTACCCTCCCATGAAAGATCTAAAGAAGGTTTTTCAATTTGTTTAATTTCGATGAATGCTTGATCCTGTTCAACTTCTATGTCACGTTTCGCTTCTTTTAACCTTTCTATCTTTTGTTCTATATCCGCTGAACGATTAGAAATAATATAAAATGCATTACTTAAAAAATCAGAATCTGACAATCTGTACACCTCCGTAACATATGATAGAGTAAGACTATGATCAGTGGCCGACTGATCATTAGGGGGTTAACCACGCTTTATTCCTTCGATTCATTTGAACTTTGAAGTGGAAGTTTTACGAACAATTAACACATAATAAACTATTCATCTAATAAATCATTATAAATAAAAAATAGCAGAATAATCCAGAGAATATATGTATTTTTTGGAAAAACAGATATATATTCCTATTTAATTATCACCTTTTTATTTTCCGTTACTTTCGAATCAGTTTTTTAACAAAAAAAAGCAGAGACGGTAATACCGATCTCTGCTTAAGAGGAAGACTTCCAACAAAACTTCAGGAAGTCATGATTACTCCATAAAGTCATAAGGTGAAAAATCTTCTTGACCTACTTCTACAGCAAGCAGTTGTTCATCTGCAGTTAACTTCTGCTCTCCTGCATTTTCTGCTTTATTTTCGTGTACTTGGAATAATTCATGTAAATAAGTAATAAGTGATGTATAACGTTGATTAGTATCTTCAGTTTGCACCCCTCGTAAAAATGCTGATTTATCACCACACATGACAAGCGATTGTTTAGCACGGGTAATCGCTGTATAGATCAAGTTTTTGCGCAGCATCCGATTGTATCCCGGGATAATTGGCAAAATGACAATTTGAAATTCACTACCTTGAGACTTATGAATGGACGTACAGTAAGCATGCATCAGATTCATCAAATCTGCTTTAGCATAAGCAACTTCTTTGTCATCAAAACTTACAACAACTTGTTCCTCTTGGTCAACATTCTCATCTTTTTCAAAAATGGCGACAACTTCCCCTATATCACCATTAAACACACCATCTTCTGGTTGATTGACAAGTTGGATGACCTTGTCCCCTTTGCGAAAAACTGTATCACCAAAACGCATTTCCCTTCTACCTTGTTGTGGCGGGTTGATCACTGCTTGGAGCTCTGTGTTTAACCGGTGAATACCTGCTTTTGAACGGTACATGGGAGCTAACACCTGAATTTGCCGTAAGTCCACTCCTTTGTCATGAGCTTTTTTCACTACTTGCGTTACAATATCAACAACCTGATAATCTGGGCAAGTTAAAAAGTTAAAATCATTTGCTTTGGTTAAGCTATCTGGCTGTACCTGATTGTTTTTGATTTCATGAGCAAGCTGAATGATTTTGGAGCCTTCCTTTTGCCGGTACACTTCCTTGAGTGAAACGGATGAGACGACCTCGCTTTTTAACAGATCTGCAAGCACCTGTCCTGGACCGACGGATGGCAATTGGTCTTCATCTCCTACAATTACTACTTGCATATCATCTGGAATCGCACGAAACAATTGATAGGCAAGCCATATATCAACCATCGAAAATTCGTCAATAACGAGAATTTTTCCTTCCAGCTTATTATTTTCATCTTTATCGAAAGTCTCATTGCCATCCCAGCCTAATAGACGGTGAATCGTCACACTGTCAATGCCTGTGGACTCTTTCATCCTTTTGGCTGCGCGACCAGTTGGCGCAGTTAACACAAATGGATATTCTTCGTCTTCTTTATAATCATCTCGATCCAATGAAAGATCATGAATCTCAGCATAAGCATTGATAATTCCTTTAATAACCGTGGTTTTACCGGTTCCTGGTCCACCAGTTAAGATGAATATTTTCTCTGATAATGCGGTTTCTAATGCCTGATATTGCTCTTTTCCATAACTTAAAACTTCTTCTTCCTCAATAGAACCAACAATTTTTAACAATTCTGCATCTGTAAATGCTCGGCCTATTTTTTTGTCAGCAATTCGTTTTATTTGAGCGCAAAATCCTGTTTCTGAGTAGTATAAGGACGGTAAATAGACTTTTTTGTCCGTTACAATGATTTGTTTTTCTGTATTTAGCTCAACAATTTGAGCAGTCATTTTGTCGACATCGATCTGGTTTCCTTCCCCATCTAATAATTGATCCATTTCATATAATAACTGATCAATCGGTAAATAAACATGACCATCCTGAATACTGTTTTGCAGAATATAAACACACGCTGCTTGTAATCTAGTAGGATGATCAATCGGAATGTTATTCTCTTTAGCCATTTGATCGGCTCGTATGAAACCAAAGCCTTCCACTTCAAATACGAAAGCATACGGATTGGTTTGCAATGTTTCTAAAGTATTTTCTTTAAAAGCTGTATACATTTTCTGAGCCATTTTCAGGCCGAAACCATATTTCGACAATGCGATGACAATATGTTCAAACCCTTGATTTTCTTGCAGGATCTGATAAATTTTTTCCTGTTTGTCTTTCGCTAATCCTTTTACCTGAGCCAGAACAGATTGATCGTTCAGAATCTGAGATAGAGCTGATTCTCCTAATGTATCGACAATCCGTTCTGCTGTTTTTTTTCCGATACCCGGAAATAGATCACTTGATAAATAGGCTATCACGCCTTCCTTCGATTCAGGAAGAAAACGTTGATAACTTTCCACCTGGAATTGACGACCAAATCGTTTATGATCAACAACCCGTCCATAAAATTCATAAGTTTCACCAGGATCTAGGCGCCGGAAATATCCTTTCACGACGACTTCTGTTTCATCAAACTGTTGATTGGTTTCGAGAATCTTGATCTTTGCAATGGAAAAGTGCTCTTGTTTATTTTCGAATATAGTATGAATCATTTCACCTTTTATGAAATTTTTTTGTTCGGCTGGTTGGCTATTCTCCATTACAAAGACCTCCATTTCTTACTGGTTTTCTTCGAGCATTTTTTCAATTTGCTGTTTACCATTTCCTGCTAATAAGTGATCAGGTTGAATTTCGAGTGCTTGATGAAAATGCGCCAATGCCTGTTCAACATCTTCATCATATAAGGCGATAACCCCTAAATTATAATGAGCATCACTATGTTCTTTTTGTAACTCCAATACTCTTTCAAAAGTTGATTTGGCAAAGTCCAGCTGCTCTGTTTGTGCTAGTGCCAGTCCATATTGAAATTGCACATCCACATCATCAGGGCTTAGTTCGCTTGCTCGTTGTAGATATGGAAGTGATAATTTAAACTGCTCATCGTATAAAAATGTCATTCCTAACATAAAATACGGATCCGCTTCTTCCAAGCCAAGACTAATTGCTTTCTGAAAATATTCTTTTGCCGAGTCATATTTCTCCTGTTCAAACTGAACATTTCCCAATCCATAATAAGCTGTTGCTGCTTTTTCATCGAGCTCTGTTGCCTTTTGATAAAATCGTTCAGCTCGCTCATAATCTTTCATATGTAAAAGTAGATTACCAAAGTTGATATAATGAACGGGATCTTGTGGATTTTTTTCAATCGCATCTGTAAAGTATTGTGCTGCATCTTCTAGCTTGCCTTCTTTCATATACTGAATCCCTTGGTCCATTTCAGTCATGTTAAAACCTCCTGTTGTTATTTTAGCTTAATTGTGAATTAGCGTGCAAGCACTGTCTGCGGATTGATCGTATGATGACCAATTCTGTATCTGAATATCGCATTTGTCTTTTATCAGATTGATGAGAGACACTTTTTGGTGTTTTGCTCTACTTTTGTCCTTCATCAAGCTTATGATGGACACTTTTTGTTGATTTGTTCCTCTTTTGTCCTTCATCGAGCTTATGATGGACACTTTTGTTTTATCTTATCACCTTTTTTAAGCGAAAGGGGACAGCACATTAATATGCTGCCCCTCTCAATCATCCTACATAATCTAAATATTTATCATCTTTAATAATCTCATCGATTGTTCCACCACCCAAGCAGATTTCATCTTGGTAAAAGACGACTGCTTGTCCTGGTGTAATCGCACGTTCCGGATTATCGAATATGACTTTAGCAGTACCATCTTCATTTGGATATACAGTTACACCATTATCTTTCTGGCGGTAACGGAATTTTGCCGTACAATGGAAAGCTTCAGTTGGTGCTTCATTAATCCAATTAATATCCGTTGCAATTAGTGCATCGGAATATAATGCATCGTTATGGTAATCTGCTCCAACATAGAGTACATTGTCTTCTAAGTTTTTACCAACGACAAACCATGGACCACCTGGACCACCGATACCAAGTCCTTGACGTTGCCCAATCGTGTAGTACATCAGACCGTCATGCTCACCTTTTACTTCTCCGTCCAATGTCATGATTTTACCTGGTTGAGCTGGTAAATATTCACTAAGAAATTCTTTGAAGTTTCGTTCTCCGATAAAACAGATTCCAGTACTGTCTCTTTTATTCGCTGTAGCGAGTCCGTTTTCTTTGGCGATACGACGTACTTCCGTTTTTGGTAAATTTCCAAGTGGGAACATCACTCTTTTTAACACATCTTCAGACAATTGATTTAAGAAGTATGTTTGATCTTTATTATCATCCACACCACGTAACATTTCTGCACGATCACCTGTATGTCTTACTTGGGCATAATGTCCTGTTGCGACATAATCAGCACCTAGTGAAAGGGCATGGTCTAAAAATGCTTTGAATTTAATTTCTTTATTACACATTACATCAGGATTCGGAGTTCTACCTGCTTTGTATTCATCTAAAAAGTAAGTAAATACTTTATCCCAGTATTGTTTTTCAAAGTTGACGGCATAGTATGGGATATCAAGTTGGTTACATACACGAACAACATCATCGAAATCTTCCGTTGCCGTACATACACCAAATTCATCGGTATCATCCCAGTTTTTCATAAAGATACCAACAACATCATAGCCTTGTTCCTTTAACAGAAGGGCTGTCACGGATGAATCGACACCACCACTCATACCGACAATTACACGTGTATCTTCATTTTTTTTCATTGTTGTCACCACCTTAGTTTGTGAGTCTTTGGACGATTTTCGCCACTTTCTCTGCTGCCTCTTCTATATTTTCCTGAGTATTCGCTAACCCGAAGCTGAAGCGAATCGAATTAGTCGTACAGCTACTATTTTCCGTAAACATCGCGCTTAACACATGAGAAGGTTCGACTGATCCTGCTGTACAAGCACTTCCACTCGACGCTGCTACACCACTCAAATCAAAATTGGTTAATAGCGCTTCTACATTGGTTCCCGGGAAGCTTACGTTAATAATGTTTGGTACGCGTTCGCTTTTTTCACCGTTAAGTGAAAAATTGACATTTTGGTCACAGAGTATTTGCAAAAAGAGATCGCGATAGTCTTGATATTGTTGATATCGTTGGTCTCTTTCTGTCTGGGCAAGCTGAATTGCTTCTGTAAATCCGGCAATCGCTGCAACATTTTCCGTACCTGGACGACGTTTACGCTCTTGTTCTCCACCATGCTGTAAGGCTTGTAACGTTACATCTGGATGAACATATAAAAACCCTAAACCTTTCGGACCGTTTATTTTATGAGAAGAAACGGTTAACAAATCAACTTTAAGTTCCCCAACATCTATCGGTAACATACCATAAGCCTGAACAGCATCTGTATGAAAGTAGGCTTGATGATCCGCTAGCAATTCACCAATTTCTGCAATCGGCTGGATCACACCTGTTTCATTGTTTACCATCATGACGGTCACAAGTATGGTATCGTCACGCAAAGCATTTTTCAATTGTTCAGGATTAATTACACCGTGTTCATTTACATCTAAATACGTTACATCAAACCCTTGTTTTTCAAGATTTTCAGCCGTGTGTAATGTTGCATGGTGCTCAATTTTTGTTGTGATAATATGCTTTCCTTTATCTTGGTTGGCTAGCGCAACTCCGGTTATGGCGATATTATCTGCTTCGGTTCCACCACTTGTAAAAACGATATCCTTTTCGGTAGCTTTTATAGATTGGGCTGCAACCGAACGTGCTTTATCTAAAACCTGTCTAGCTTTCCGTCCAAATGAATGAATACTAGATGGATTACCAAAATTCTCTTGTAAGCTTTCTGTCATTGCCTCGGCAACTTTCGGGTGTACCGGAGTTGTCGCGGCATGATCTAAATAGATAGCTTTCATTACTTTCAACTCTTTTCTTTAAATGTAGAACATGTAAGGATCCTGTACACCTTTTTCCCCGTAAGTGGACAAGTCCTCTAATGTGGTTGTATCCAGTACATCTTTCACTGCGTCACGAATTCTGATCCAAAGTTCCTGTTTGGCTGGCTCCTCCTCTTCAATTCCCTCAACCGGAGTGATTGGTCCTTCTAGAATTCGGATGATATCGCCAGCAGTTATCTCATTCGGTTCCTTTGCCAATACATAACCACCATATGCGCCACGAATACTTTTTACTAAGCTTGCATTTCTCAATGGGGCAACTAGTTGCTCTAAATAATGTTCTGATAAATTATTTTCTTTGGCGATACTTTTTAACGACATCGGGCCGTTGCCATTATTTTTGGCCAACTCGATCATAATCGTAAGTCCATATCTCCCTTTCGTAGATATCTTCATGATTACACCTCATTTTTCCCCTTCAAATTATCTATATACAATGTTCGTCATTAGTTGTTATTATAGCATGAATGATATACTAATTGCAGAACAATTCATAGCAGGAAAAAAGAAACAACGAACGCAATTAGCTAAGTATTTCTCATCATTACATACTTGCCTATATTAAGAAAGCAACTAAAAAATGTCAAGTTGCTTGCTCTAGAAGTAATAGAAAGGATGTTACCATGGCAAATCAACCACTTGCTTTTCGTATGAGACCAAAAAATATAGATGAAGTAATTGGACAACAACACTTAGTAGGAGAAGGCCAAATGATCAGGAGAATGGTTGATGCAAATCGACTCCATTCAATGGTATTCTATGGACCTCCAGGCACAGGGAAAACCTCTATGGCAATCGGTATTGCAAATAGTTTAGGTATTCGCTATAAACTATTGAATGCAGCTATTGATAAGAAAAAAGATATGGAGATTGCTGTAGAAGAAGCAAAAATGTCGGGACAGCTTGTCGTCATATTAGATGAGGTGCACCGACTTGATAAGGCGAAGCAAGACTTTCTTTTGCCACATGTAGAATCGAATCTAATTACATTAATCGGTTGTACGACGTCAAATCCTTATCACTCGATCAACCCTGCGATTCGTAGTCGTTCTCATATTTTTGAACTCTTTCGGCTCGAACCTTCAGATATTATCGAAGCATTAGATCGTGCGATTGCAGATGAAGAAAATGGTTTAGGAAAGTTGCCACTTGTAGTGGAGCAAGAAGCCAAAGAACATTTCGCTAATGCCTGTAATGGTGACTTGCGAGCTGCCTTAAACGGACTAGAACTAGCAGCCTACTCTACGCCTCAAACCAATGATCAGATCGTGATTGATTTAGCGAATGCTGAAGCTTGTATGCAAAAAAAGAGTTTCTCCCATGACAAAGGTGGAGATGCCCATTACGACGTATTATCTGCTTTTCAAAAATCAATCCGCGGCAGTGATGTTGACGCTGCATTACATTATTTAGGACGACTAATCGAAGCAGGTGACTTAGAAAGTATTGCCCGGAGAATGTTGGTTTGTGCATATGAAGATATTGGACTTGCAAATCCGCAAGCTGGTCCAAGAGCCTTAGCTGCAGTCGAGACCGCTGAACGCGTAGGCTTTCCGGAAGCACGTATCCCTTTATCAGTGGCTATTGTCGAGCTATGTTTATCTCCAAAATCGAATAGTGCTTATTCAGCACTGGACGCAGCACTTGCTGATATTCGTAGTGGTGATACCGGTGAAATACCTGCTCACTTAAAAGATGCGCATTATAAAGGAGCATCAGCTCTTGGTCGTGGAGTTGATTATAAATACCCACACGCCTATGAAGGCGGCTGGGTTAAGCAACAATATTTACCTGACAAAATCAAGCATAAACAATACTATCAGCCTAAGGATACCGGTAAGTTTGAAAAAAATTTACAACAAATATATCAAAAAATGAAAAAATAGTGTTTAATTCACTCCTTTTCTGGTCACACTAGCAAATAAGTTAATCTATTCGTACGATTATCAATCTATTAGAAAAGCAAAAAGCGCCCGATCAAAAACGTATAACCTGCGCCCGTTCAACACGGATGGATCGAAGTTGCCACGTAAAGTGGCGCTTTTAATCGATCATACATACGGAGGAGATAAAGGAATCACAGTGACGAAGGAACTGGTGATGACTTATCGTACGAAGCTGCAGGAAGGGCACTTGTTTTTGGGTGCTTGGAGCTAGACATCTCTGTTTGCTTAACTATCTATTAAAAAAATATATCAGAATCAAACAAGGAGTGAACATCCATGGCGAAAGTACGTCAAGATGCATGGTCACATGAAGATGACCTATTATTAGCAGAAACAGTATTACGACATATCCGGGAAGGGAGTACGCAATTAAGGGCTTTTGATGAAGTAGGTGATAAATTAAACCGCACTTCAGCAGCTTGCGGATTCAGATGGAATGCCGAAGTGCGACAAAACTATGAACAAGCTGTACAAATTGCGAAAAAACAACGGAAAGACAGGAAAAGAGCACTTGCCAAACAAAATAATGTTTATACACCTCCTAGTGTACAAACTAGTCAACAAGAAAATGAGACAAATAGAACAATTGAAGAAGAAGTATATTCGATGTTGAATTGGAATTCCAATCGTGAACAAGCTCAACCAGAGACTACCCCAGTTGCTGAGTCTTATCAGGAAGAATATAGTATAGATCTAGATCAAGTTATTCGATATTTACAATATTTGAAGAAAGAGCAAAAACTAGCACAATCTTCAAAGGCCAGTAACCAAAAACTAGTGCAAGAAAATGAGCAACTACAGAACCAATTGGAAAATGAACAAAAAAGAGTAAAAGATTTAGAGAAGGAATTACAAACGATGAAGGAAGACTACCAAGCCTTTATGCAAATTGTCGAGCGAGCTAGAAAGATGGTAGTGTTTGAAGAAGAGGAATCACGTCCGATTCCGAAATTCCGCATGGATAAAAACGGTAACTTAGAACAAGTAGCAAAATAATGAAAGCAAAGGCAGCTACCTTCAGAAGCTGTCTTTTATTTATGTACTCGAAAGCTATTTTCGTAGACACTTTTTTCAACTTTCGCATTCTTTTGTCCGTGAGAGCTGTTCTCGTGGACACTTTTTCCCTTTTCGGCTTACTTTTGTCCGCGAGAGCTGTTCTCGTGGACACTTTTTCTCTTTTTGGCTCACTTTTGTCCGCGAGAGCTGTTCTCGTGGACAGTTTTTTCTTTTTTAGCTTACTTTTGTCCATGAGAAACATTGGTTGTACTACAATTTTATCTGCTATGTATAATCGACTCTTTTCTTAAAAACTAATCAGAATATCTGCACTTCTAAATCACCATAAAACTTTCATATCCGGTTCTATTCTACATATAGAAAAGACACACCATGAAAATGATGTGTCTGTTAATTTTAAATCGACAATCCCAATTGTGCCGTCGTAAGTGATGAAGTTTTGATCCCGCTCCTAGCAGGTGGGTGCCCTGTCCTATACTTCATGCTTCCGCTATTTTTCATATAAGTAAAGCGGCATGCACACCATATAAGAACGCCGGGCTCCCGATGTAATTGGTGTTCGGTCAAAACGTCAATAATCCGACGAACACATCAGGATTTTTGTTATCTTGTTGTTAACTACATAATAGCATATCGAATTTTGGAATTCAAGGGTATTACTTTACAATACCTTAACCATTTCTTTACATTTATTTTAATTTTAAATGTAATTCATTTAACTGTTTACCATCAACAGGACTTGGTGCCTCTGTCATTGGATCTGATGCTGATGCTGTTTTCGGGAATAAAATGGTATCACGTAAATTCGTGCGACCTGCAAGTAACATAATGAAACGATCAAACCCGAAAGCAATACCTCCATGTGGTGGCGCACCGTATTCCAATGCATCAAGTAAGAAACCAAACTGAGATTCTGCTTCTTCTTTCGTGAATCCAAGTTTTTCAAACATTTGATTTTGCATGTCACGTTGATAAATACGAAGTGAACCTCCACCTAGTTCATATCCATTCAAAACTAAGTCATACGCTTGTGCGCGAACTGCTCCAGGATCAGTATCCAATTTGTCAAAATCAGACTCAAATGGCATAGTGAATGGATGGTGGGCTGCATGGTAGCGCCCTTCCTCTTCATCATATTCTAATAGTGGCCAGTCTGTGACCCAGAGAAATTCAAATTTGCTTTCATCAATTAAATCGTGATCTTTAGCCAACTTCAAGCGTAATGCACCTAATGTGTCATATACGACTTGTTTTTTATCAGCTACAAAGAACAGAATGTCTCCTGGTTTAGCATCAAGCATACTGCGGAATTGTGCTTGTTCTTCTTCCGAGAAAAATTTGGCAATAGGTCCTACTAAAGCTTCCTCTTCTACTTTCAGCCAGGCTAACCCTTTTGCACCATAAATTTTTGCGAAATCTGTCATATTGTCCAAATCTTTACGAGAGTAAAGTTCTGCTTTTCCTTTTAAGTTAAGAGCACTTACTTTCCCACCATTTTCAACTGCTTGGCGGAATACTTTAAAGCCAGAATCCTTCACTACTTCGGAAAGGTTCACTAATTCCATATCAAAACGTACATCTGGTTTATCTGAACCGAAACGTTCCATTGCTTCATCATATGGCATGCGATGGAATGGCGTTTCAATATCTAAACCTTTCACATCTTTCATTACTTTTTTCATCATGCTTTCTGTCATTTCTAAAATATCGTCCATTGACATGAAAGATGTTTCGATATCAATTTGAGTGAATTCCGGTTGACGATCAGCACGTAAATCTTCATCACGGAAACAACGAGCAAATTGATAATACTTTTCAAAACCTGCAACCATTAATAATTGTTTAAACAGTTGCGGTGATTGTGGCAATGCGTAAAAGTAACCTTCATGTACACGACTAGGCACTAAATAGTCACGTGCACCTTCTGGAGTACTTTTTGTCAGCATAGGTGTTTCCATTTCTAAAAAGTCTTCGCTGTTTAAAAATTCGCGAATGGACTGTGTTGCTTGGTGACGTAACTTAAATGTTTCCTGCATGACTTCACGACGTAGATCGAGATAACGATATTTTAATCGAATATCTTCTGATACATCGATGTCATCTGTTAACGTAAATGGAGGTGTTTTTGCTTCATTTAACACTTTTATTTCACTTACGATAACTTCAATATCACCGGTATCGATTTTGGAATTAACCGTTTCAGCATCTCTTTCTACCACTTCGCCTTTTACTTCAATTACATATTCACTACGGACACTGTCTCCAACCTCATGTGTTTCTTTACTGTTTTCAGCATTAAAAACGATTTGGACAACGCCAGATCGGTCACGCAAATCAATAAAAATAATTTCGCCAAGGTCACGACGTTTTTGTACCCAGCCTTTTAGTGTAACTACTTGATTCACGTGATCTTTTCGTAAAGTTCCTGCTAAAGTTCGCATGATTCTCCCCCTTATAAAATTCCTTGCATGTGTTCTGTTAATTGATCTAAAGCAACTGTTTCTTGGTCACCAGTCTCCATGTTTTTTACGGCGATTTGATTATTAGCTAATTCATCATCGCCCAGAACTAGTACATATTTTGCTTGAAGGCGATCAGCTGCTTTAAATTGTGCTTTAAATTTCTTCGCTTGATAATCCTTATCTACTTGAATACCTGCTTGACGTAATTCATTAACGATTGCTGCTGCTTTTAGATTGGCAGCATCCCCTAATGACACAACATAACAATCAAGCTTACTGTCAATTGGCAACTCAACACCTTCTGCCTCTAATGCCATCAGTAGACGTTCAATACTTAAAGCAAAACCAATTCCAGGTGTTTCAGGTCCACCAAGATCTTGAACCAATCCGTTGTACCGACCACCACCAGATAATGTGGTAATAGCTCCAAATCCTTCAGCATTACTCATAACCTCAAATGCGGTGTGATTATAGTAATCTAGACCACGTACTAAATTTGGATCCACTTCGTATGAAATATTCATTACATCTAAGTATGCTTTTACCTTTTCAAAATAAGCTTCTGACTCGTCATTTAAGTATTCCAAAATAGATGGTGCATCTTGCATTTTGGGATGTTCGCGATCTTTCTTGCAATCTAATACACGTAAAGGATTTTGTTCTAAACGTGTCTGACAGTCATCACACAATTCTTCTTTCACTGGAGTAAAGTGATCAATTAACGCTTGACGGTGATTTTCTCTGCTTTCCTGATCACCTAGACTATTAATCACAAGCTTTAATGACTGTAAGCCTAATGTTTGATAAGCATTCATTGCCAATGAAATAACTTCCGCATCGATCGCGGGATCAGCACTGCCTAATGCCTCTACCCCATATTGTACAAATTGTCGCATTCTGCCTTGTTGCGGTCTTTCATAACGAAACATTGGTCCAATATAAAATAGTTTTGTCGGTTGATTAGGAGAACCAAACAACTTATGCTCAACAAATGAGCGAACAACAGAAGCTGTTCCTTCTGGTCTTAAGGTAATACTTCGATCTCCTTTGTCTAAAAAAGTATACATTTCTTTTTGGACAATATCTGTAGTATCACCGACACCACGCTGAAATAATTCAGTATGTTCAAAGATGGGTGTGCGAATTTCTTGGTAATGATAGTTATTGCTTAATTCCTTCAGTTTTTCTTCGACATATTGCCATTTTTCCGTCACACCAGGTAATAAATCTTGCGTACCTCTAGGTGCTTTCATTAGATCTCCCCCTCACACATTCTCTAGATTAATGGACATAAAAAAACTCCCACCCCTAAAAAAAAGGGACGAGAGATTACCCGTGTTGCCACCCTAGTTGAAGTATAATTACTTCCACTCAAACAGTTAACGCCTGTTACGTTCATACCTACTCTATTCGGTACAAAGCCTCCGGAATGTCTTTCGCGTAAGCCAGTCAGCAAGAATTCTTTCAGCCTCGGGAATTCTCTCTCTTTCCTACTGTTTCTTCGCTACTCTTTCCATCATTAGCTATAGTTATCTTTAGAATTTATTATATCATAATCGTTCTTGATTGTTTTTGTCAAGTTTGTCTTCGGTTTTTCGCTATTTTTTGGGTAGAGTGCAGAGGAATATCAAATTGTGCTGCAATTTCTGTTTGATAGTTCCTCGGCTGGAATTCATGAAAATGATGAGCATTTTTAGTGTATTGCTGATTTGTTGCTGCTTTTCTGTTATGTTTATAATGCGTATGCATCCGTTGTTCTCATCCTTTTTTTACTTTTGGTTATGATTCCGGTAAGATAATAGTGAACATATGTCGAAGGAGCGTTATCAATTGTGAAAAGAAAAATCTTTTTCCTGACAATCATTAGTTTTATTTTTATTTTTTCAATATCTTTACTTATTTATGCAAAGGAAGCGCAAATTGAAGGAGAAAATTTAAACGTAAGAAGTGGACCTGGTACAGATTACGATGTAATTACAAAAGTAAACCCTCCTGAGCAGTATCCAGTTCTCGAGGAATCTGGTGAATGGACTAAAATCGATTTAGGAGATCATCAAGGATGGATCCACCAGGATTATTTTTCAATTACAGAAGAGTCTGAATCGCAAAATGACAATGAAAATATGATGGAAGAAGAAAGCTCTGATAACGAAGAACAAGATGGAACAAGCTCTAATTCCGTTACAAATTCAGCGGAAACTTACGAGCAGATGGACAATAGCTTAGCAGGCAAAAAAATCGTCTTAGATCCTGGTCATGGTGGAAGGGATGTTGGTGCTATTGGTGCTTCAGGTGGTTTTGAAAGTGATTATACATTAAAGACAGCACAAATATTACGTGAAAAGCTAGAAGAACACGGTGCGGATGTATATCTTACTCGTAGTAACAATCAATATGTACCGTTAACGAGCAGAACAACACACACCAATCTGCTGCAAGCCGATGTTTACCTCAGTATACATTATAATAGTACCCCGGAGTTACCAGAGGTTCAAGGTATTGATACATATTATTTATCTAAACGTGATCAGCAACTAGCCGAGTATGTACATGGTGGAATTATTAATGAAACGGACATGAATGATCGTGGGATTGAACAACGGGATTTACACGTATTGCGAGTCAATCATCGCCCATCACTATTATTGGAACTTGGGTTTATTTCAAATGAAACAGAAGAAAGGAAAATTCAATCACGAGCATTCCTTGAAGCAATGAGTCGAGGAGTCTTAATGGGTCTAGAACAATATTTCAGATAGTAAAAAACGAGTTGATTAATATCAACTCGTTTTTTATTATCCTTATCACTCTATCCCACTTTCAAGAATCATGGTAACAGGTCCATTGTTAGTCAGCGATACGTTCATAGTAGCTCCAAATTGCCCAGTTTGAACGTTAATACCTTCTGCTCTTAATTTTTGATTGTATTGTTCATATAGATTTTCGGCAACATCAGGTTTAGCTGCCTTCATGAAGTTTGGCCTTCTCCCTTTTCTTGCATCTCCATAGAGTGTGAATTGTGAAATCGAGAGCACACTTCCGCCTACGTCTTTAAGAGATAAGTTCATCTTTTGATTTTCATCTTCAAAAATACGTAAGTTTATCGTTTTATTAACGAGATAATTAACATCCTCTTCCGTGTCTTCATGAGTGACACCGACTAACGCGACATAGCCATTCTCTATTTGGCCAACTACTTGATTATCTACTGTAACAGAAGCTTCCTTTACTCGTTGTAATACTACTTTCATGCGATTTCTCTACCTGCCTTTTTACTGAATCGTTCGTTCAACTGTATAAACATCTTGAATTTGTTTTAAACGGTCGACAATCCGACGTAAATGATTAATATTATGAATCAGAATCGTCACATTAATAATCGCGATTTTATTACGATCAGAACGGCCGTTTACTGCAATGATATTTGTCTTTGATTCATTAATAACCTGTAGGACATCATTTAATAATCCACGACGGTCATATCCGGATATTTCTAGGTCAACATGATAGGACTTAGATTCAGATTCTGTATTTTCCCATTCGACAAAGATTAAACGGTCTTTTGCTTCGTTTGCCTGTACATTCGGACAGTCCTTACGATGAACAGAAACGCCTCTGCCCTTCGTAATATAGCCGACAATATCATCACCAGGTACCGGGTTACAACATTTAGACAAACGAATCAGCATGTTGTCGACGCCTTCTACCCGTACACCAGAATCTCTTTTTGATTTTTTCTTTATCGATTGGCCACTTGCATTAACTTCCTCAATCGTTTCTTCTATCTTTTTATCCTTTTCTTGCTGCTCACGAATTTTTTCTGTCAGTCTGGTAACGATTTGTGCTGCCGTAATGCCATGATAACCAACTGCTGCAAACATATCCTCTTCTGTACCAAAACTGAATTTTTCTAGGGCCAGATCAATATTTTCCGCTGTTAATACTTCTTTTGGCTCAAATCCTGCTTGTTTTAGTTCCTCTTCAACCATCTCGCGTCCATTGCTCACATTTTCATCACGACGCTGTTTTTTGAAAAACTGCTTTATTTTATTTTTAGCTTGCGATGTTTGCGTCATTTTCAGCCAGTCTTGTGAAGGTCCATAAGAATGCTTCGATGTCATCACTTCCACAATATCACCATTTTTTAATTGGTAATCAAGTGGTTCCATTTTGCCGTTGATTTTGGCACCAATCGTATGATTCCCGACTTCGGTATGAATTTTATAGGCGAAATCAATTGGAACTGAACCTCTTGGTAATTCAATAACGTCGCCTTTCGGAGTAAATACATAAACCATGTCTGAAAAGAGATCTACCTTCAATGATTCCATAAATTCTTCAGCATCATTTGCGTCATTTTGCCACTCTAATATTTCACGGAACCATGCAAGACGGTCTTCATTTGACTGCTGAGTGGTATTAACCTTCTTACCTTCTTTATATGCCCAGTGTGCTGCGATCCCGTACTCTGCTATTTCATGCATTTCTTTTGTACGTATTTGTACTTCTAAAGGTGCACCTTTTGGTCCGATTACCGTCGTATGCAGGGATTGATATAAATTTGGTTTTGGCATGGCAATATAATCTTTAAATCGCCCTGGCATTGGCTTCCAGCATGTATGAATAATACCTAAAACAGCGTAGCAATCTTTAATACTGGATACAATAATACGAACTGCTAACAGATCGTAGATTTCATTAAATTGCTTTTTCTGTAACATCATTTTCCGATAAATACTATATAAATGTTTCGGTCTGCCAGAAAAGTCAGCTTCGATATTAACATCATTCAGTTGTTTTTTTACTTCTTCCATTACTTCATCAATATAATGTTCACGCTCTTCGCGTTTTTGTTTCATTAAGTGAACGATACGATAGTACTGTTGAGGGTTTAAATAACGAAGTGCCGTATCTTCCAATTCCCATTTAATAGCTGAAATACCTAACCTGTGTGCCAAAGGTGCAAAAATCTCTAACGTTTCATTCGAGATACGACGTTGTTTTTCTGCAGGTAAATGTTTCAATGTCCGCATGTTGTGTAATCTGTCTGCAAGCTTGATTAATATTACACGAATGTCTTTAGCCATTGCAATGAACATTTTGCGGTGGTTCTCAGCCTGTTGAGCCTCTTTTGACATATATTTTATTTTCCCGAGCTTTGTTACCCCATCAACGAGCATTGCGATTTCTTCATTAAATTCCGTTTCCAAGTCTTCTACAGTAATTGATGTATCTTCGACGACATCATGTAAAAAACCACTAGCTATCGTCTCGGGATCTAATTTTAAATCAAGTAAGATTCCAGCAACCTGAACAGGATGAATGATATATGGCTCTCCTGACTTACGAAATTGTCCCTCATGTGCTTTTTCCGCATAATCATACGCACGCTTGATAAAGCGAATATCTTCATCATTTAAATAACTTTTAGCTTCTTCAAATATATCCTCAGGCGCTAAAATTCTATCTTTTGCCATATAATCACCTTTTACTATTAGACTAACTACGTTATAAAACGTGTTTTATCTATCATACCAAAAATAAAGCAAATTTTCCTCCTATACCTTTCATTTCTCGACAATTTACTTCATTTATTTATTATGTACTTATTATTATACTTAACATCACTAATATAGTGATCATTCGGTGGGAATTCATCACTCATTATCTGATTCGGAATGAATGAATAGAAACTGCGGAGTATGAAAGTTCTGTTTGTTCGACGTAGCGTAATAATTTTAGACATAATTTTGAAACATATAATGATGATAACTACCACTCCAGCTGCCTGATATAATCATTTATCCCCGGAAGAGAAGGGTTTTTCCTCGGAACAGAACCGCGCTTCCGGGGATATCTTCTTCCCTTCCCTGGATATAGACGATTATCCTCGGAAGGGAAGGCTTTTTCCCCGGAACAGGAATGCGCTTCCGGGGATATTTTCTCCCCTTCCCTGGATATAGACGATTATCCTCGGAAGAGAAGGCTTTTTCCCCGGAACAGGAATGCGCTTCCGGGGATATTTTCTCCCCTTCCCTGGATATAGACGATTATCCTCGGAAGAGAAGGCTTTTTCCCCGGAACAGGAATGCGCTTCCGGGGATATTTCCCCCCCTTCCCTGGATATAGACGATTATCCTCGGAAGGGAAGGCTTTTTCCCCGGAACAGGAATGCGCTTCCGGGGATATTTCCCCCCCTTCCCTGGATATAGACGATTATCCTCGGAAGGGAAGATATTTACCTCGGAACAGGAATGCGCTTCCGGGGGTATCCTTCTGTAGGGGTTGTCTTCTTGCGCTGTCTATTAAAAAAGCATGAGTCCGATTTGTAGCTGAACTCATGCTCAAGTAAGAGCCTTATGAAGTAACCATATAACTTTTCTTCATTTGGCACACGTTATTCTTAATATTCCATCAATGTTAATACATCATATCCTTCTAGTTTGTCACGTCCGTTTAAGTAGGATAGTTCGATCAAGAATGCACAGCCTACTACAATACCACCAAGCTGTTCGACTAGATTAATTGTCGCTTCGATCGTTCCACCTGTTGCTAATAAGTCATCTGTTATTAACACGCGTTGACCAGGCTTGATTGCATCTTTATGGATCGTTAAGACATTCTTACCGTATTCTAAACCATAATCAACTTTTATTACTTCACGAGGAAGCTTTCCTTCTTTTCTAACTGGTGCGAATCCAATTTCTAATGCATAGGATACTGGACAACCAACAATAAAGCCTCTTGCTTCAGGACCTACAATAATATCAACATCTTTACTTTTAGCATATTCGACAATTTCGTCAACTGCTGCTTTATAAGCCGGGCCATTGTCCATTAATGTTGTAATATCTTTAAAGCGAACTCCTTCTTTTGGCCAATCTTCTACAACCGTAATATACTTTTTATAATCCATGAACCATTTCCTCCTCATGTATCTCAGCATTCATTTGCTCAGATATCCATGTTTTTAATTGTGTATACGATGAATAAATTAATATTTCTTCTAGTTCCATCCATTTTTTTCGGTCTTGATAAACCTGTGCTTCTGCTAAATCTTTTTTAGATGGTTGATCGGCAGGCACAATCAACCCTTCTTTACGCGTTACAAACTCCAGTTCATAAAAAACCTGGAACATAAATTTAATTTTTTCTAATTTCCAACCTTTATATTGGGCAAGTTTCGGAGCATCCACTTTGTAATCAAAATATTTACGCTTTAACATTAACTGATACAACCACTTAAATTCCTCTCTAGTTGGCAATGACCGAAAATAATCACTATCTTTTGTGGAGAAACATACGATCAATCGTTTAAATTTTACTTTTTGAACAAGCTCGCGAATGTCATCTAGTGATTTAGGTAGATCAAGTAAATATAGTGCATCGATAGTTTGATTAAGACTTAATACTGTATCTTTATCACAGACAGGTATTCGATCGTAGTTATGACCTTGAAAGCTCACAAAGTAGTGGTTTTCCAGATTATCCTCTAATTGTTGCTGCCAGTTCTTTGTTCCTCTATAGTCAAAAAGCTGCCAACTCGTTACAGCAATATCTTTTATCATCATTTGTGGTTTACGGATCCCATTCCATTCGTTAACTTGCAGTTCCCCCACCATTTCGATTGGTGTCTGTTTAGCTAGGAATGGTACCTTCTCACCAAAACCAAATCCAATACTATCCATATGCACACCAGCATCGACAAATTTCATCTTTAGGTGATTTTTAGTTGCGCCAATTTGACTTATTTCAGAAGGAGTTGCCTCAATATGAAAAAGAGGTTTTGGATTAGCCATACCAAACGGTGCTAGCTGGTCGATCGTTTCCAATAATGACATATCAATATCGCTGATCGATAATTTACCACTGACAAGCAACTGCGGTTTATAGTCTGCATCTGTCAATTGTTCTTGTGCTAATCGATCTAATTTTTCTTCTAACTCTATAATATTTTCTGTTGGTAATGTCATTCCGGCAGCTTGAGCATGCCCACCAAAATGTGTAAATAAATCTCTGTGTTGCATACAATTTTGGAACATGTCAAAGCCTTCAATACTACGGGCAGACCCTTTTGCCTGATTTGTTTCCGGATCACTGGTAAGTACAATAGCTGGCCGATAGTAATTCTGAACCAGTTTGGATGCAACAATTCCTAGTACGCCTTGATTCCATCCTTCTTTCGCAACGATAATTACCCGCTTTTCCGCATCAGATGATTCAAAGATTTCTATCGCTTCTTTTGTAATATCGGCAACAATTTTTTGCCTTTCCGTATTTAGTTCTTGAACATAATTAGCCAATTCTTCTGCTTCTTCAGGATCATCCGTTAACAAAAGGTCGACAGCTAAATTGGCATCCTGCAAACGTCCAACTGCATTAAGTCGCGGTCCAATTCGGAATCCGACATCTTCTTCAGTAACATTTCCTTCTATTTGGCACAGTTTTTTCAATGCTTTGATCCCTTTTCGTTCTGATCGGGTTAGTGCTTGTAAACCATAATGCACGAGGATCCGATTTTCATCTTGCAAAGGAACTAAGTCTGCGATCGTTCCAATTACGACCAGATCGAGAAACTGTTTAGGAAAATATCCAAGTAAATGTTCCGCAAATTTAAATGCAACACCTACTCCCGCTAATTCCTTAAAAGGATAACTATCTGAACATTTAGGGTGAATAATGGCATAGGCTTCCGGTAATGATTCTTGCACCTCATGATGATCCGTTATAATAACATCCATACCTAATTCATTAGCAACGGCGACTTCGTTTATTCCAGCTATCCCATTGTCCACCGTAATAATAAGTTGAAATCCTTGTCGATGTGCTTCACGAAATGCCTCTTCATTGGGACCATAACCTTCTGTAAATCGATTCGGTATATAATAATCACACATCGCGCCACTTTCACGTAATGCCTCGATCATCACTGTAGTTGATGTC
Organism: Gracilibacillus thailandensis; assembly: GCF_010994055.1. Classification (NCBI taxonomy): domain Bacteria; kingdom Bacillati; phylum Bacillota; class Bacilli; order Caryophanales; family Bacillaceae; genus Gracilibacillus; species Gracilibacillus thailandensis. The sequence goes on from NZ_WJID01000052.1 coordinate 22,554, forward strand.
ACACCATCGGCATCGTAGTCACCATAGACAAGAATACTTTCGCCTGCATCGATTGCTTGTTTCACTCGATTCACAGCTTTATCAATTTGAGAGAAACTATTCGTACTATGAAGTAATTCCAGACTTGGATTTAAAAAGTTTTTGGCTTTTTCAGCTGTATCGATTCCTCTTTGTAACAGTAGTTGTTTAATTACAGGAGAAACATTTACATCTGCTAAACTGTCCATATTTGCTTCATCTTTATTGTTATATGTAAAAATCCAGTTTGATTGACTTTCTAACATAAATTCACCCCTGACTCACTTATTATACAAAAGTGTATCAAGGGTAGCAAACAGAATTATTTTACTGTATCGTCGTTTTCTGCTATTTCAGTTGATGTTAATTCTTCTGGTTCCGCTTCTACGACAGGATTTTCATGGGCTTTTAACTCATTTAGTTCTTTTCTAGCAATTTTTAATTCTTTTTGCAATCGCATCACACGAAACACTCCAACCGCGGCGGTAATAATAGCTCCCATTAAAACAGAAAATAAAATAACAAGAATAAGTGGTGCATGACCAGTTCCAAACAGATAATTGACTTCAACAGCATCTACATTAATGACAGCAAAAATAGCGATAATAACTGCGAATACTACAGCAAAAATAATATACGTTTGTCCTTTCATATACTTATGCTACCTCCTCCATGTTGTCTATTACCATAAGTTAAGTATAAAGGAATTAATATACAATGTCGATTTATGTTGTTATTTTACAACATATCATCTTTTCAACTTATTAATTAGTTCTATCGATTTATACCCGTCCTTGCTACAAAATAAACTTAAAAAGCTGAGCATCTCGAATAAGATGCTCAGCTTTATATTACACTTGTGGGCCGTCATTATACTTTTTCTCTTGATAAACGATCGGTTTTTCTTTTATCGATTTACCACGCCATACCAACCAAACTTGTGCTGCAATGAATAGTGATGAGTAAGTCCCCGCAATTAAACCTACAATTAACGCAAATGAGAAGTTGGTAATAGCATTAGCACCGAAAATAAATAGCATTAAAGCAGCAAATATTACCGTTAAGACGGTATTGATACTTCTTGCTAATGTCTGCATTAAACTATGATTGATAATCTTAGCAAGTTCGGCAAATGATTTGATTTTTTTCTTTTTCTTCAGATTCTCTCTAATCCTATCAAAGGTTACGATTGTATCATTGATGGAATAACCAACTATGGTTAAAATCGCAGCAATGATCGTAATATCAAATTCCATCCTTGTAATACTAAACAATGCGATAATAAAGAATGCATCGTGCAATAACGCCAGTATTGCCGTTAAAGCAGAATAGAATTCAAATCGAATGGTTACATAAATGATGATCCCAATCGAAGCATACAATACAGCAAGCACCGCATTCTTGGCTAATTCTTGCCCAACAACAGGTGAAACAGTGTTAACCGTCGGTGCACTTCCGTATTTTTCTTCAAAATGACTTCTCACTTCGGAAACTTTGTCTTGCGATAACTCATCCGAGAAACGAGCTACAGCAATATTTTCATTATCACCTGATAACACTATTGGTGCACTTACTTCTAAGTCAAGTGCCTCAAACTCTTCTTCAATCTCTTCAGAGGTTAGTGTCTTGTCCGCTAATACTTCTACTCGAGAGCCAGCTGTAAAATCTATACCGAGATTTAACCGGAATAATGCCAAGCAAGCAATACCGATTACGATTAAACCAATAGAGATGCTGAAAAATTTCTTACGGTGTTTGACAAAATCAAATTTTTTCCCGAAGACAGTTGGTTCCACTTCCTCACCACTATTAATATCAAGAATTTGATCCTGTTTCACACCAAACCATCCAGTACGCTTGTTTAACATGTTGCTGTTAACCCAGAAACCTAAGAATAATCTGGAGCCAAATACTGCTGTAATAAAACTTAATACAATACTGACCATTAATAGTGTCGCAAACCCTTTTACGGAGCTATTACCAAAGGTAAATAGTACTGCTGCAGCAATCATCGTCGTAATGTTGGCATCAAATATCGTTGACAATGAATGTTGGTTACCTGCTTTAAAGGCTGCTTTAATCGATTTTCCTTCCTTAATTTCTTCCTTAATCCGTTCATAGGTAATGATATTGGCATCAACTGCCATACCAACCCCTAGTACTAGGGCCGCAATACCAGGTAAAGTTAAGACACCATTCATTAATTGGAATACCAGTAATACCAAGTATACATAAATACTTAATGTTATCGCGGCAATCACACCAGGAAAACGGTAATAGAAAATCATATAGATAAAGATTAAAAGAATTCCTAATATACTGGCAAAAACAGTTTTATCTAATGCTTGTTTACCAAACTGTGCACCAACTGAATCAGAATATTCCTCTTCTAATTCAACTGGTAATGAACCTGCATTTAATAAATCAGCTAGTTGTTGTGCAGATTCTATTGTAAAGTTTCCCTCAATCATAATATCAGTCGTTCGTAATACCTGTTTAAAAGTAGGCGCAGAGATAACTTTTGAATCTTCTTTTTGAATTTCTTCTTCGTATGTATCTCCTTCTTCATAATCCATCCAGATAACTACTTGATTTGTTAGGTCAGGATTTTCCATAATTTTTTTTGTGGTATCACCAAAACGATCTGCATCTTTAAATTGGACAGTTACGATCGGTTGATTAGTATCCGGATCAAAATCCTGTTTAGCACTACCTTCTTTTATATCCGAGCCATCTAAATATTTTTTATCGTTCACATCTCGGAATGATAATTGTGCTGTTGTAGCCAACATTTCCCTTGCTTCATCTTGATCTTCTACACCAGCTAGTTGAACACGAATACGGTTTGGTTCTTCAATATTAAAGCTCGGCTCACTGATACCGATCGCATTTACACGTCTTTCCAGTGTAGCAACGGTAGATTCTAAGACGCTTCGGTTTACTTCCTGACCTTCGTCTAAAGGCTGTACTTCATACAAGACTTCAAAACCACCTTGCAAGTCAAGCCCTAATTTGATTTTATTTGCTATATCCGTATATGTTGTTCCAATCGTTGCTCCCAGTACTAGGACAATCAGAAAAAATGCAACGATTCTCCCTCTTTTCACCATATGTAAAGCCTCCCTAAGTTTTCACAGCACTACTATATTACTATAAAAGTCAAACATGAGACAAGTAATGAAGGGCATCCTAGTCTCTTTTTTCGTTTCCTAATAAGGCATCAAGTGATTCCTGTAAATTATTATCTCTCCATGATTGTTGTGTTAAATATGTCATAAAAATGTTGGGATGTAAATGAAAAATATCCTGAACCACTTCATGTAGTGTTTTCTCAGGGTTACCTTTCCACACTTTATCCAGTAAACAGTTCCAAATATCTTCTGATGTTGCTTTCGAATAATCCAGTAATTGAAATTCATTGACCTTACTAGCTATCACATCTTCCAGTTCACGCTTCCATAACGAAACTTGCTTTTTGACTGTCATGAATTTTTCCTCCATCCGTGATTAGCACTATACTATAATCCTTCATCATTTCCTACACGCTTAAACACAAAAAAATCTATCTGAAATTGTCATGCTTGTCCTCACCTCATGCATATACTTCATTGTATATGAAAATTTTCCATTTGAGAAGGTAGGTCGAGCAAAGTGACCAAACAAAATTTTTTACAAGGGACTATTATTTTAATCATAGCTGGGATGATCACAAGATTTTTGGGATTTATTAATAGAATTGTGGTCGCGAGATTAATGGGCGAAGAAGGTATTGGTTTATATAATATGGCATTGCCAACCCTATTTTTAATGTATACGATCTCGCAAATCGGACTACCTATTGCCATCGCAAAACGAGTGGCAGAAGCAGATGCTAAAAATGATCACACCGAGATCAAGCAAATATTAATTATTTCCTTATCCATCACCATTTCGTTGAGTATTCTATCATCTGTGTTGATGTTCTTGTTGATCCCTTATATTTCAAGTTATCTATTAACCGATGAGCGTGTCTTTTATCCGATGATGGCGATTATCCCTATTATACCGATTAGTGCTGTCGGTTCGGTAATTCGAGGCTATTTTCAAGGCCGTCAGAACATGAAGCCACAGAGCTACGCCCAAGTCTTAGAACAAATCGTGAGGATTGGGTTTGTCTTAATACTGGTAAGCTGGTTGGTGCCCTATGGAGTAGAATTAGCAGCATCTGGTGCGATGATTGCTGTTATTATTGGGGAAGCTGTTTCCTTACTATTCATGCTAAAAATGTTCCAGATCAAGAAACGGATTAAATTACGCAAAAATATCTATCAATACTTGAAAACAGGTAAAGAAACACTACAGCAATTGTTTTCGATAGCAATCCCTAGTACAGCAAGCCGGTTGGTCAATTCAATTGCTAACTTCCTGGAACCCATATTGGTTGCGCAAAGCCTTGCCTTAGCTGGTTTTCATGCAACTGTGGCTACCAAACAATATGGGGCACTTACCGGCTATGCTTTACCACTTTTATTTCTGCCTACCTTTATCACACATTCACTCGCGGTTGCACTAGTACCTAACATTAGCGAGGCAGAAGCTAAACAGCACAATAAATTGATTCACTACAGAATACATCAGGCCATTCGGCTTTCCTTCGCATCTGGAGCTATCGCTACCGTTTTATTAACGCTTTTTGCCGATGCCATATTGCAATATATGTACGGAACAAATAGCGCTAGTCTTTTTTTGAAAATAATGGCACCATGTTTCTTGTTTATGTATATTCAGTTCCCACTGAATGCGTCTTTACAAGCTTTAGACCTAGCAAAACAAGCGATGTGGAATAATATCGCGTCAACGGTGATCAAATTTATTATTTTAATCAGCCTTGCCACCAATCCGCAATTTGGAATTTATGGTGCTGCTATTGCCATGTGTGTTGGCGTCATCATAGGTACGGTATTTCATCTGATTACCTTATTCCGAGCCATTCGTTTTTATATACCGCTTAAAATGATAGGGAAGATGATCGTCTTAACTGGTTTAACCTTCTGGATGGGTAAATTATTAATCCAAATATTTTCCTTTCAAATAGCTGATATGTTCAACTTTTTCATTATTTTTATTCTTTTAATTGTTAGCTACCTTTTCTTTCTATTCTGCTTACAATTTATTAGTAAAGATGAATTACAACAATTACGGAAAAAATAACACATCGTTCAGTGATGTGTTATTTTTTCTCATTCTTTTCATCAATATACCATTCATCATTCACATCAATCGAACAGAAGGATACCTGCTTTACGTCGTTAAAGCCTCTTTTCTCCAATTGTTGATGTAACCAGCTCTCACTTTCCCCTAATTGATCTAAGGCTTTCTCTTGTATTCTACCATCTACGATTAATGGTAATACAAGCCCATTTATCTTATTCCGTACATTAGCAAAGTCTTTTTTTTCAATGATAGAGAGCTTACCGGACGGCTCTAGAATAGCATACGATACATCTTTAATACTTTCTGTCCCGTTTTCGCGAAGTTGTTGCATAAGATCATCAAAATTAAAGCGATTTTTCTTCATCGCATACTCATCAATTTTTCCCTTCGTAATTATAATGGCTGGTTTCCCTTCAAACCATTGCCGAAATAGCGGACTTTTTAACGAAATCCATGCAGTTAAACGCTGAATGATAAGTAAAATAACCATTGGAATTAAACCATAACCAAAAAACAATTCTAAATCTTCTATTGTCAAAACTGCGATTTCGGCTATCATGATAAAGACTACAATATCTAAAAGGCTCAATTCACCTACTTCACGCTTTCCCATTAACCGAAAAATCAGCACAATACTAAAATAATAAAGCAATGTACGAAAGATAATAGTAAAAATTTCTTCCATAGACAAACTAGCCACACCCTTTACAAGCGATGTGGCTAGTTTTCCCAATGCTCCTCGTAATATACTTACAACGGTTGCTGAAATGGTATCAAATAACGAAAGTAAATATAGATTGTTGCAATGACCAAAGACAGGATAACAACTGGAATCCCGTACAGCATAAATTTGAGAAATGCAATCGGCTTATTCTGTGCATCAGCAAGCCCTGCAACCACAACATTGGCAGACGCACCAATTAATGTACCATTGCCACCAAGACACGCACCAAGTGCCAATGACCACCATAATGGATCTAAATTTGCCATTCCATATGTTTCAAACTCTTTAATGACTGGAATCATAGCGGCAACAAATGGAATGTTATCCACGATCCCTGAGAAGATTCCTGAAACCCACAAAAGTAATAAAGCTGTATAAGTCATATCTCCTTCCGTTAACCACATAATTGATCTTGCAAGTTCGTCAATAACCCCCACTTCTTCTAATCCTCCAACAAGCATAAATAGGCCGATAAAGAAAAATAATGTAACCCATTCGACTTGTTGAAAAACCGTATCTGCCTCCACCTCTTTTTCACTAATTATTAAGAGAAGAATGGCACCAGACAAGGCGATAATCGTTAAATCAATATGAAAAACCGGATGTAATAAAAACCCTATAATAGTCAGCGTTAATATTGATAGTGATTGATATAGTAACGGGGATTTTATTAAATAACTTGATTCTTTCATATTCATTAGCTCTTGTATTCTATTCTCATCTATATTCTTCAATTGCTTGTGGAATAGAAAGCTGAGAATAATCATAACTAAGACAAACAAAAGGGCAGCAATCGGTGCTGTATGCTGCAAAAATGAAATAAAGGTTAAGTGCGGAACAGCTTGACCAATCATAATATTTGGCGGATCACCGATTAACGTAGCTGTTCCACCTATATTTGCTGTTAATATAATGGTTATTAAATATGGTAAAGACGGTAATTGTAGTAAATTTGTCAGTGTTAATATGACCGGAACAAATAATAACACAGTTGTCACGTTATCAAGTAAAGCAGAACCTACTGCTGTTAAGAAGCCAATCCCCACCATCAAAGGAATCGGCTTACCTTTTACTACTTTCGCTAACCAGATGGCAATATACGTGAATACACCTGTTTTTTTCGTTATCGCTACTAATACCATCATTGCAAAAAGTAGCGCCACCGTATGCCAATCTATATAGGATGTAACAGCATCTTCCCAGCCATAGACACCTGTTAATAGTAACAGTACACCACCAGCTAGCGCGACTAACGCTCTATTTATTTTTTCTGACATTATAAATATATAACTAATAATAAAAACAGCAACTGCGATGGTAACTGACATGAAATGTCCCCTCTCTAATCTTCATCGTAAGACAAGTTATATTATCATCTATATTCTTATTTTTTGGAACTATTCAAAAAAGCAGTTCTTCTATTTTTGAGGGACATGCATACATAATTAAAGAGGACTTTTAAATAATCAGGAGGTGTGATCGATGAAATCAGTTGTTGGCGTCTTGTATGGTTGGATCGGAATTTTTGTAGTAATGATTCTTGCCAGTGTTATTCTTACACTATTGCTACGTTTCACTTCTTTAGGCGAATCTACACTCGAAATGGCTACGTTATTTATAAGTTTTATAGCGTTGTTTACAGGTGGTTTAATCGCAGGATTAAAAGCAAAGCATAAAGGAATTCTTATCGGTACGATTACAAGTCTATTGTTTACTTTTGTCGTCTTTTGTTATCGTTTCCTTGGCTTACAGGCGGGGTTTTCAGTTGTCGAACTAGTAAACCATAGTGCATATTTATTGTTAGCGATCATAGGGGCAATTATTGGTGTCAACCTATCTTCCGAAGAAGAATCAGCCTAAAAAGATTCATTCGTAGTAGATAGACACTGTGAAGTAATGAAAGTTCTGTGGCATTTTTATGAGTGCTGCCATACGCTCCGGCAGAATACTGCGCTTTCCGTGGGCTCGGCTTCAGCTAACATTGCAAAGAAAAGCACTTTGCAATGTGGATCTTCAGCTCTCGCTGTCCCACAGGAGTCTCCGTATTCTGCCTACGCTACATATGGTGGAGAAATCGACTGGCTGATTTCTGATTAGTGTTGTGGAGCATAGCTTAACGAAGGCCGCCCACTTCCACTCCTGTGGGAATTGTTTGACCTGAAGATCCACTTTTTCGAGCGGTTTTTGCTCGAAAAAGTTAGCTGAAGGGCAAACCCCACGGAAAGGGAAGTGGGCAGCCGGAGTGGTAGTTATTCATCACGATATATGTCAAAATTATCTCTTAATGCAGTACGAATACGGGAGGAGAGCAAATACACGTGCAAGTTACTGCGCAGTTTATGGATGTTGTGCGCTATATTGGTTTAGTCAAATAAAAAATACCATGACAGTTTGAGTGGCCATGGTATTTTTCCTTATTTTTAGCTTTGTTCTACTACTTCTCTTACTGCCGAACGATCGTATGTAAGTTTCGTTCCATCCCCAGCTAGAAGTACGATCTGATCTTCATCCAGTGCGTGTACAGTTGCATGGAATCCACCAATCGTGACGATCTTGTCACCTTTTTTCAATTCTTGTTGCATTTGACGGACCTGTTTTTGTTTTTTCTGTTGTGGTCTGATTAATAAGAAATAAAAAATCACAACCATTAAAATCAGTGGTCCAAAAGTTGCTAAAATTTCCACTCACTTCGCCCCCTTTCTAGAAGTTCTTTGCATTCGGTTTGTTAAAACCATATTGTTCAAAGAATTCCTCTTTAAAATCACCAAGTCGGTCTTGCTTAATCGCTTCACGGACTTGCTCCATTAATTTTAACAGAAAATATAGATTATGATAAGTAGTAAGTCTAAAACCAAACGTTTCATTTGCTTTGACTAGGTGTCGAATGTAAGCCCTAGTGTAATTTTTACATACGTGACAATCACAATTGGGATCTAATGGTGAAAAATCTCGAGCAAATTTCGCATTTCGAACGACCAATCGCCCCTCAGATGTCATACATGTTCCATTACGAGCAATCCTTGTCGGTAAAACACAGTCAAACATATCTACACCACGAATCGCACCATCAATTAATGAATCAGGTGATCCTACGCCCATTAAATAACGAGGCTTGTCTGATGGTAATAGTGGTGTTGTAAATTCAAGCACTCGATTCATCACATCTTTCGGCTCTCCTACTGATAAACCGCCGATTGCATAACCAGGAAAATCTAACGATGTTAAGTCTTGAGCACTTAATCGACGTAAATCCTCATATTCTCCACCTTGGACAATACCGAATAACCCTTGAATATCTTTTCGCTCATGTGCTGCTAGGCAACGCTCTGCCCAACGGCTAGTACGTTCAACAGACTTTTTCATATAGTCATGTTCTGCCGGATATGGCGGACATTCATCAAAAGCCATCATAATATCCGAACCTAATGCATTTTGGATCTGCATCGCTTTCTCCGGTGATAAGAACAATTTCTCACCACTTAAATGATTTCTAAAATGAACCCCTTCCTCTTCAATTTTACGTAAATCGCTTAAACTGAAGACTTGAAATCCACCAGAATCGGTGAGAATGGCACCATCCCAGTTCATAAATTGATGCAGCCCACCAGCTTCTTTCACAATATCTTCTCCTGGTCGTAACCATAAGTGATAAGTGTTAGATAAAATAATATTCGCACCCATCTCCTCTAATTCCTCTGGACTCATTGTTTTCACTGTCGCCAAAGTACCAACAGGCATAAAAACGGGTGTTTCAAATGTTCCGTGTGGCGTGTGCACTTTTCCAAGTCGAGCACCTGTTTGTTTACACGTTTTAATATGTTCATATCTTATAGCTGTCATAGTGGTTTCCTTTCCTTACAAAATTAGCATGGCGTCACCAAAACTGAAAAATCGGTAACGTTCAGCTACTGCTTTGTTGTAAGCTTCTAAAATAAAATCGCGGTCAGCTAACGCGCTTACTAACATAATCAAAGTTGACTTCGGTAAGTGGAAATTCGTGATTAAGCCATCAATCGCTTTAAATTGATATGGAGGATAAATGAAAATATCGGTCCAACCATTTCTTTCCTGAAAATTTCCACCAGTATCCCGAGCAATTGTTTCTAACGTTCTTGTGGAAGTTGTTCCAACGGAGATAATTCGATCTCCTCTTCTCTTTACTGCATTTAATTGCTCAGCAGTCTCCTGTGTCATTTGATAAAATTCTGCATGCATTTCATGTTCTTCGATATTATCTACACTTACTGGACGAAATGTTCCCAAACCTACATGCAACGTAATAAAAGCAATTTCCACACCTTTTTGCTTGATTTGCTCTAATAATTCTTCTGTGAAATGCAACCCGGCAGTCGGTGCAGCTGCTGAACCTTTCTCTTTTGCATAAACGGTTTGATAGCGATCACGCTCATCTAATTGTTCCTTAATATAAGGCGGGAGTGGCATTTCTCCTAACTCATCCAATACTTCGTAAAAAATGCCTTCATATTGAAAACGAAAGACTCTTCCACCATGTTCTTTCGTATCAACACACGTTGCAGTAAGTTTCCCTTCACCAAAACTAATGGTAGTACCTACTTTCACCTTTTTTGCCGGCTTGACGAGCACTTCCCAATTATCATCTTCCAATTGGGTTAATAATAAGACTTCTACTTTTGCTCCTGTATCTTCCTTCACACCATACAACCTTGCAGGTAATACTTTTGTATTATTTAATACTAAACAGTCACCTGGTTTTAAAAAATCCAAGATATCGTAAAAATGATGGTGGGTAATTGAACGATTTTCTCGATTTAAAACCATCAAGCGCGAACTTGCACGATCCTCTAATGGAGTCTGAGCAATTAGTTCTTCTGGTAAGTCAAAATCAAAATCTTCTATTTCCATTTTTCTTCTCCTTCTATTTGAATCGTCCGATAATAGCAAAAATCACCGTTAAAATAATACTGATCACAATCGAAGTCATAATTGGGAAATGGAAAGAAAAGTTTCCTTTTTTAAAGCTGATATCTCCTGGTAACTTCCCAATCATTCCCCATAACAGACCAACGATAATAAAGACAACCCCTATTACAATAAAGATTTTGCCAAAATCCGTCAAGCTTCAGGCACCTCCCGCTCAAAATGCGCATATGCTTTTGGTGTCACTAATCTCCCTCTTGGTGTACGCTGGATAAAGCCTTGTTGTAATAAGTATGGTTCATAGACGTCTTCAATTGTTTGCGATTCCTCACCGATGGATGCCGCGATCGTATCTAATCCAACAGGGCCACCTTTAAAACCATCCATCATCGCTAATAACAACTTATGATCAATATGGTCAAGCCCTTCTTGATCGACTTGTAACATTTGCAGAGCCTTCTGTGTAGTCTCTATTGATATACTATCTTCTCCTTTAACTTGTGAAATATCGCGAACTCGCTTTAATAATCGATTGGCAATACGTGGTGTACCACGGGATCTCCTCGCTACCTCTAACGCCGCAGCTTTATCAATTTCCACCTGAAAAATATCGGCAGTTCGTTCGACGATGGCACAAAGGTCCACCACTTCATAAAATTCTAATCGTGACAGCACACCAAAACGATCACGCAATGGTGCCGACAGTAACCCAGCACGTGTTGTTGCCCCTACTAAAGTAAATGGAGGTAGATCTAATTGAACAGAACGTGCGCTTGGCCCTTGGCCAATGACGATATCTAAACAAAAGTCTTCCATTGCCGGATATAGAATTTCTTCTACCGCTCGAGGTAAACGATGAATTTCATCGATAAACAGGACATCACCAACTTCCAATGAAGACAAAATAGCTGCCAAATCCCCTGACCGTTCAATTGCAGGCCCTGACGTCTGTTTAAACTGTACTCCCATTTCATTTGCGATTATCTGCGCCATTGTAGTTTTTCCTAGCCCGGGAGGTCCATATAATAAGACGTGATCTAAGGCTTCATTCCGCATTTTAGCTGCTTCGATAAAGATCGACAAGTTTTCTTTTGCTTTATGTTGCCCAATATATTGTTTTAAAACTTTTGGCCGGAGACTGAGCTCTTCTGTTATATCTTCTTCTTGAATTTCACCTGAAATGATCCGCTCTTCCATTAAGAAGCTCCTTTCTCCTTATTTCATTAATAATGCTAACCCTTTTCGTATATATGTATCCGCAGTATCACTCTGTTCTTTCGTTAATACCGGTTTAATATGATTAATTTCCTTTTCCGAATAGCCTAGTGCTTTTAGCGCTTCAATTGCCTCTGTTAATGCCTGATTACTTTCAGGTGTTCCATCTTTTTGTTGTTGCACCATATCTTCAGCTTGATAGTCAAAAGGTAGCTTTCCTTTCAGATCAAGAATCATCTGTCGTGCTGTTTTCTTTCCGACACCTGGAAAACTTGTTAAAAACTTTTCATCTTCTTGTTCGATCGCAACAACAAAGTCCTGTACGGAAGTTGTGGCGAGAACAGCTAATGCGCCTTTTGGCCCGATTCCGGAAACATTAAGTATTTGTGCGAACAAAGTCTTTTCTTCCTGATTTTGAAACCCGTATAATATTTGAGCATCTTCTCTTACATAATGATACGTATACACCTTTTGCCTTTGACCAACTTGTGCTTGAAAACGATAAGGATTCGGACATATCACTTCATATCCAATACCGTTCGTATCTAATATAATAGCTTGCTCCGTTATTTCCGCTACTTCCCCGTTTATATATGCAATCATATCATGAACTCCTCTTTGATCCAATTCTATTTATAATTTACAATCATACGTTCGTATTAATCTTAGCTTATCTCAGGTCGTTTATCAAGGTAAGCAGGAGAACCATTTTAGGGATTGCTCCTATGATAAGTATTGTAGCACAACCTTTTTTTGGTTACATCAGTGATAAGTATAAGACGATTAAAGGATTACTACTATTTTTATATTTTGCAGTCATCGCTATTAGTTTCAGTATTTTTTTCAGTACTTCATTTATTATTGTTTTTATTTCTTTTGTCGCCTTTCACTTTGTGATGTCACCTGCAGGCCCATTACTGGATAGTATGGCCATCAAAAGCTTAGGTTCGAAAAAACGAGATCAGTACGGTAAAATTCGCCTTTGGGGATCTGTCGGATTTGCGTTTACTGCAGTAGTTTCTGGTCCAATCCTAGGCTTTATCGGGATTCGTAATATTTATATTTTGTTTTGGATTCTGATTCTGCTATTAATTTCGTTAACATTATTTTTAAAAGATAATAATCATTCGACAGATCCTGTCTCCTTACAAGGTGTAAAAGAAGTATTAACGAATAAAGGATTTATAATCTTTTTGTTTTTGTGCTTTCTCGTTATGATTCCGCACCGAATGAACGATACCATGCTTGTTCTTCACTTAGAAGATTTAGGAGCTACTACTTTTTTAGTCGGTGTTGCATGGGCACTTGCTGCATTTAGTGAAGTACCTGTCTTTTATTTCTTAACACAGAAGGTCCTGCAATTTCACCATTTATTTCTACTTGGCATTGTTGCTATGTTTTTTACAATTCGTTGGTTATTATATGCTTTTATTCAATCTGCTGAATGGATTGTGTTTTTCCAAATATCACAAGGACTCACATTTGGTTTGTTCTGGCTCGTTGCCTTACAAACTGCCGTGAGCTTTGTCCCCAATCATTTGCGTAGTACGGGCCAAGCATTATTAATGTCGACGTGTTTTGGATTAGGTGGTGCGGTTGGAGGTACTGCTGGGGGAGCTATTTTAGACAACTTTGGTTCTCAAACCATGTATCAATTAATGGCAGCTATGACTTTTTTAGCGATGATTGGTATTTTTACTTCCTACAAATTGAAACAATCATCAGTGGAAGGATGAATAATAGCTAATGTTGTGGGGGCATATCAAAAAATAGTTGAACGATGATTGAGCATCGTTCAACTATTTACTGCTTCCACGTCTTGATAAGATCGAAATGTTTCTAGCACTTCTAAATAGTCTTTCTTAGAATTAATTTTAATACCTTCTTGTAATTCTTCATACAAGTGTGATTCTAATTCTTCGGTATCTATTTGATAAAAGGATTGCACAGCTGCTTCATGTACTGGAACACCTTCGAAGATTGTCAACTGTCCATCTTTAATACCAAAGTATCCATTTGCTTTCAGGTATGGTGAAATATCATCCACTTCTTTTCGAAAACGAATAAAACCATCCCTCTGCTCCATCACTTGCCACTCTTGGTATTCAGACCAGAAATCTTGCATAGAAGCGATGGTTTCTTGGACATTCTCTGTTTCAATATGTCCATCTATATATTGTTTCTCTAAAGTTAGTTCAATGGTTAGTGGGTCTTGTGACATGACCATTACTTCTTTCTGTTGTTCTTCAGATTTTTCTTGCTCAAAGAATGATTGAAAACTAATGACCCCAATTATTAAGACAACGACACCATTTAATAATAACCATAGTTTGCCCATAATGAATGACCCTCCAATCGAGCTTTGTTATTATTAGGGTGTCCAATTTTAGAAAATATAACCACGATATAAAGGAAAAGGACAGATTGTTTCGATCATTGTATGAGGTAATACGAATCAAGATTTGAAGACTGTTATTCGTGCTTATAGCAGGCGAAATGCTTAAACATTTTAGTAGCAAGTCAACCATGACTAACGGATCCTTTGCTCAACTAGTTTTGAACTTAAGAATGAAGGTTTATTTATACAAACAAAAAGACTGCCTCCTATGGGCAGCCTATTGTTTATTATATTTGTTCCATAATTGCTTCATCTGCGTCCATGTTATGGTGGACTTCTTGGACATCTTCCATATCTTCGAGCATGTGAACCAGCTTGACCATTTTGTTACCGTCACTTTCATCCACTTGTGAAAGTGTTTGAGGTATCATGGTGATTTCTGCTGTTTCCAATGTAAAACCACTTTCTTCTAATGTTGATTTTACATTCTGAAAATCTTCCGGATCAGTGTAGATTTCATAAGCACCTTCCACGGTTTCCATTTCTTCTGCACCAGCTTCGATTGCTTCTAACATTACAGTATCTTCATCTGCATCTGTTTTACTTTGATCAATTACTAGGTAACCTTTACGATTAAACATGAAGGCTACACAACCATTCTCACCAAGATTACCACCATTTTTACTAAACGCATGTCGTACCTCAGATGCGGTCCGATTTTTATTATCTGTTAATACTTCCACCATTACAGCGGTTCCACCAGGACCATACCCTTCATACGTCAATTCTTCATAATTAGCTCCGTCTAAGTCCCCGGTTGCTTTTTTAATCGCTCGATCTATGTTCTCATTCGGCATGTTGTCAGACTTTGCTTTTTCTACTGCAAGACGTAAGCTTGCATTCATTTCTGGGTCGCCGCCACCTTGTTTAGCAGCTATATAAATATCCTTTGCATGTTTCATAAAAATTTTACCACGTTTTGCATCTTGTGCATTTTTTCTTCTTTGGATATTTTTCCACTTAGAATGTCCTGCCATGCTTTCTCACCTCTCAATAATCTATCTCAGTCTCCATTACTTACTTTATCACAACTAACAGAAATTGAAAATAACGATGCAAAACAGATTCATCGGATGCGAGTTTATTATTGTGAAATCAATCTCTTTTATTGCAAATTTACCTTCGTTTATTGCGAAATCGTGCTCCTTTATTGCGAAATTGCCTTCGTTTATTGCGAAATCGTGCTCCTTTATTGCGAAATTGCCTTCGTTTATTGCGAAACCGAGCTCTTTTATTGCGAAATTTTAAAAAGGCTGTTGAGAAAAAATTTCTCAGCAGCCTTTGCAATTATGATTATTATCGATTTCCTCCACATCCACAGTCCTTTTTATTCGGTTGCCCGTAAGGCATTCCTTGTTGAGGATATGGCTGATATGGCATTTGTTGTTGGCCTTGCATTCCATATGGCATTGGCATTAATGGGTAATTCGGTGCGCCAGGTTGTGGGATCATTGGTTCTCCTGGCATCGGTACTGGCATATTTGGTTGTTGCTGCATCGGCATTTGTTGCATTGGTTGTTGTTGATTTGGCATCATTTGATTTTGGGGCATTTGTGATGGTCCCCATGGCATTTGCTGTCCTTGGTTATCTGATGGCATTTGTGCTTGGTACCATCCTTGATGCGGCTGGGTAGATGGACCAGATTGTTGTGGTTGCGATTGTTCCCCCATTACTTGTGGCTGAAAGCCTTCTGGAAACGGATATTGTGGCATATGCCCTGTATGTCCCGTGTGTCCATAGCCATAAGGGATACCTTCCGTTGAATAACAAGGTGCGTGCATTGGCATTGGTTGTGGATGATGATGATGTGGTGCCATCGGTTTGTGTTTTGGTTTCTTATGATCCTCCACTCCTGCTACGTAGTCATCCTCTTCAGGCATTTGCGTTGGATGAATATGGGTTTCGAAATTATTAGTTAGCTGTGTCCACTTTAAGTCTTGTGATGCCTGAGATGGTGCTGGTTGTACAGGTTGTGGTGGTTGCTTATTAAAATGAATTGGTAATGAAGGCATTTCTTTTTTCAATGGTTCCCATTTTTTTTCTTCATCCTCTTCAATCGCAGGTAAAATTTGATTTGGAGCCTCTGGTTTTACCTCCTGTTTGTCTTTTTTGTCCGTTGTACCAGGTTGGACTTGTTGTTTCTTATTAGATGGTGCTGGTTGCTGTTTATTATCAGATGCAGTTGGAATCTTTATCTTCATTCCTGGCATAATCATATCAGGATTTGAAATTTGTGGGTTCGCTGCTATCACTTCATTTACATTAACACCATATTTTTGCGCAATTTTCCAAAGAGTTTCATCTTTTTGCACAATATGAATTTTCAAAGCAAATTCTCCTTTCTGTATGATAAGTATGGAAGGGCATTTGTCTCGGTCTAATCCATCTTCTTTAACAACATATGCAAAATGCCTAAAATGTTGAATAAAAAAAGAAGGATATCTTTTTTTATAGATATCCTTCGATCAACTTAAATACAAGCTTGTCACATTATAGGCTTCCTTGCAGCATTCGGTTTAGAGCTAGTTTGGCATGTTGAGCTATTTCATTTGGAACACTGATTCGATTCGTATAATTTCCTTCCCATACTTCTTCTAATGCCCATGTTAAATGAGGCAAATCAATACGATTCATTGTTAAGCAAGGACACATAAATGGGTTTAAGGAAATAATTTTTTTATCTTGATGGCTGTTTATTAAACGATTAACTAAGTTCATTTCTGTACCGATTGCCCATTCACTTCCAGCAGGCGCTTGCTTGATGGTTTCAATAATATATTTCGTGGAACCAGCAAGGTCTGCCTGTTGCACAACTTCATACTTACATTCCGGATGAACGATAATCTTCATTTCGGAATGATTTTTACGAACTTGCTCAATATTTTTCGTAGTAAAATTTTCATGTACGGAACAATGACCTTTCCATAAAATAACACGGATATCCTCTACTGCATCACCTGCAAATTCCAATTTGCTTGCAATCGGATCCCATACTGCCATCTGATCTAACGGAACGCCTAACTCTACTGCGGTATTCCTACCTAAATGCTGATCAGGCAAGAATAACAGCCGTTGTTTTTGCTTAAATGCCCATTGAACCATTTGTTTCGCGTTAGATGAGGTAACGGTAGCACCTCCATGTTGCCCCACAAATGCTTTAATGGCAGCTGTAGAATTGACATAGGTTAAAGGCAAAAGCGTATCACCGAACAAGGCCGTTAATTCTCTCCAAGCTTCTTCAGTCTGCTTATCATCTGCCATATCTGCCATCGAACAACCGGCACGCATATCCGGTAGTATTACCTTTTGATCAGCATTTGTTAAAATATCAGCGGTTTCCGCCATAAAATGAACACCACAAAAAACAATATATTTCGCCTTTTGTTGTGCGGAAACTTGGGCTAGTTGCAATGAATCTCCACTTGCATCAGCAAATTGGATCACTTCATCCTTTTGATAGTGATGCCCCGGAATAAATAACTCTTCTCCCATATCTTTTTTTATCTTTGTGATTCTTTCTATCATTTCTTCATGACTCATGTGTTGATACTTTTCTGGTAACTGTTGATGTGTGGTAAATAGTGTTGCTAGATTCATTTTACTCCCCCCGTAATGTTAAAGCTGATATCTAAAGCTTGTGCTGAGTGGGTAATAAACCCAAGTGAAATGATGTCCACTCTCGTATCCTTATATAGGTGAATATTATCGACAGTGATATTACCTGAAGCTTCTGTCATGATATCTTTTGGCACTAGTTGAATCAGCTCTCTTATTTGTTCTGGCGACATATTATCAAACATGATCACATCTACGCCTGCTGCAATCGCTTCTTCCAACTGCTCCTTGTTTTCGATTTCTACTTCGATCTTGATCATGTGACCTGTCGAGGTTCTTATTTTTTCTACAGCTTTAGTAATCGAACCCACTGCCGCAATGTGATTGTCCTTTAACATCACCGCATCATCTAATCCAAAACGATGATTGACTCCACCACCACAACGAACTGCATATTTTTCTAACATACGTAATCCTGGTGTTGTTTTTCGAGTATCGGCAATTTTTATCTGATCATTAGCTAAATGACGAATTGCTTGAGAAGTAACAGTTGCAATACCGCTTAATCGCTGCAAAAGGTTTAAAATAACCCGTTCTGACGTTAACAATAATGGATATGGACCAGATACTTGTGCAATCACATCGCCTTTCTTTACTCGTTGGCCATCCTTTTTAAACAAATCGACTTTTATCTGTTCATCAAAAAGATGATAAGCCTCCTCTAATATCACTTCTCCAGCAAAAATACCTTGCTGCTTAGCAATAAATTCACCTAGTCCTGTTGGAGATACGTGATCGAAAATATGATCGCTTGTGACATCTCCACTCCCGATATCTTCTTGAAAAAAATGGTTGAGCTGTTGCTTGACATATAATCGATTCATACCGTTACTCCTTGTTTGGTTAATTGATAGGTTATCCTTTTATTCTCCCATTGTTCACTTTTAAATGGGTAATCCACTCGGTAATGAGCGCCTCTGCTTTCTATGCGTTTTCTGGCTGCCTTGGTTACGAGCTGGGCAACCTGTAAATGATGCTGCATTTGAATTTGATCCCGCGATGTAGTATATCTGCTTAAATAATTATCTTGAATAATTGTAAATTTCACTAACCATTCCAGCATTTCATTTAACCCTGATTCGCTTCGATTAATGCCCACATGATTGGTCATTTGTTTACGTAGTGTGTGTAGATCAGGATGATGGAATCTGTGATGTAATGGTTGGACTAGCGATATACTACTGGAAGGCACACTGGATTGCGTCTTTAAATAATCTGCTAATCTCGTTGCAAATACTAATCCCTCTAGCAGTGAATTACTTGCCAAACGATTAGCACCATGGACGTGTGTACATGCTACTTCTCCAATTGCATACAACCGTGGGATATTCGTCCTTCCTTGCAAGTCGGTTTCTACCCCTCCCATCGTAAAATGGGCTCCTGGATTTACCGGTATTAGTCCTTGCTGCCAATCTATGTTATTCTTTTCACATACTGATTTAATAAAAGGAAATTTAGTTTGAAAGTTTTTGATTTGATGAATATCCAAATATAGCCGATTTCCTTTCGTTAATTCTGTCATCATAACACGGGCTATGATATCCCGAGGTGCTAGATTTTCCAATGGATGCGCACCTTTCATAATTTCTCGACCATTCTGATCCACCAAAATGGCTCCTTCTCCTCGAACTGCTTCTGAAATCAAATCATTGTAAGGAGCTTGTGTTGCTAGCATAGTCGGATGAAACTGGACAAACTCCAGATCTGAAACTCTAGCTCCAGCACGATAAGCAATCGCTATACCATCACCGGTAGCACTCGGATCATTAGATGTTGTTTCATAAAGCGCCCCAAAGCCTCCGGTTGCCAATACGATATGATCTGCAGTATACGTATGCAATTGATTATCTTGATCCATCGTAATAATCCCTTTACACTCGCCGGCTTCTATCACACAATCAACCGCAAGTTGTCCTTCTATAATCGTTATCTTTCCTTGCAATATTTGCTGATAAAAGTGAATGAGATACTTACCGGTTTGATCTCCTCCTGCATGAATGATTCTTCGCTCACTATGGGCACCTTCACGACCTAATAAAAGTTCACCATGTTGATTACGGTCTGCTGGAAACCCTTGTTGAAGCAGACTTTTCACTACCTGTTTTCCCTCTTTCGCTAATGTTTCCACTGCTTTTTGATGGTTATGGAATACACCTGCTTTTAAAGTGTCTTCTGCATGTAAATGCCATTGATCCTTGGAAGAAACGGCAGCAGCTATTCCTCCTTGGGCGCGGATAGAGTTACTATCGTTTGTTGTATTTTTCGTCAGTATTGTTACATCACTATGCTGCCATGATTCACTCGCAAGTACATATGCAGCAAGACCAGAGCCAACAATGACTATTTTTTGTCGTTGCAAACAAAACACCACACTTTACAGTTGTCTTTACAGATATCTTTACATATAATAAGTAATATGACAAGTATTTTTTTATGCGATCATCAATTATAAAAAAAGACTGCCATCAGCAAGCGAATGATCGCAAGATGTTAGGTACATTATTCCTGCTTTGCTTCTTTGAATGACGGTAGTTATGGAAATTCACTGACAATTGTATATAGGACTATACTTCTAAGGAAAGGACGATTGGATGATTTATTGTGATTATGCCGCTACATCTCCTATGTCAAATCTAGCATTAGACGTATATCAAGAAGTAGCAAAAGGTTATTTTGGAAATGCTAGCAGCTTACATGATATAGGTGGGAAAGCAAAAGATATATTAGAAAATTCAAGAACTATGATAGCAAAGCTTTTAAATACAGAAGCACGACAAATTGTATTCACGAGCGGGGGAACGGAAAGTAATCTGTTAGCTATCGACACATTACTAAGAACTAGTCATTTAAAAAAGAAAAAACATATCATTACAACAGAAGTCGAGCATAGTTCTTTATATTACTACATGAAAGAGTTGGCCAATCAAGAAAATGTAGAGGTCACTTTTCTATCAGTAGACCACAACGGGCAAATTCGGCTAACTGATCTAGAAAAAGCGATTCAGCCTAACACATGCCTTGTCTCAATCCAACATGTTAATGGCGAAACAGGTGTTATCCAGCCAATAAAGGAAATTGGAGAAAGGTTACAAAAACAGGGTATCCCTTTTCATAGCGATATGATTCAATCATTTGGTAAAATAGATATAAAGCACTTGATACCGTTTGTTGATTGTATAACGATTTCAAGTCATAAAATATTCGGTCCTAAAGGAGTTGGAGCACTATATTTCTCTAATAGACTCTCATTAAGATCTCACCCTGTTTCAACTAATCATGAACACGGATTAAGACCTGGAACAGTTAATGTGCCTGGAATAGCTGGATTTGCTGCGGCAGCTTCAGAAACAATAAACAATCTCGTACAAAATCAAGATCACATCCAATACATACGAGAACTTTTTATTCAGAAATTGAAAATCGAAGGAATTCCATTACAACCGATTGTAACCGTCAATCAATGTCCAAGTATTGTTGGTTGTATTAGTGATTTTGTACAGGGTGATTATGTCATGCTAGAATATAATCGACATAGTATTGCAATTTCGACAGGTAGTGCATGCGCTATTGGAGCAACAGAAGTTCCTAAATCCATTCAACCGTTTATTAGCGATTATGATGAAGGGAAACGGTTTGTTCGATTTTCTTTCAGCCATCATACAACGGAAAAAGATATTCATGAGATCATCAAAGCTTCGAATCGAATATTTAATCGAATCAAGGAGGAGAGACAAGGTTATGACAAAGAAATTAACGGGTAAAGCAAGGCGTGAAAGCCTGCTGACTTGGTTGCAAAATAGTAAAACACCGCTTACTGGAACAGAACTGGCTGAAAAGGCAAATGTAAGCAGACAAGCAATCGTACAGGATATTTCCTTATTAAAAGCTCATAATCATCCTATTATTGCTACCAGTAATGGTTATTTATATATGAAAGCTGAAAAAGAAAAAGTAGATTTTCGTCGTGTTATCGCGTGTAAACATGAAGGAAAAGATACTAGAGAAGAATTATATACGATCGTAGACTATGGCGCGACCGTAGAAGATGTCATTATCGAACATCCGATTTACGGTGATTTAAAAGCTTCTTTAATGATAAACAGTCGCGTTGATGTTGATCAGTTTGTTCAGAAAATCGAAGAAAAAAATGCTCCATATTTGTTGGAGTTGACCAATGGGATTCATAACCATACCATAGTCGCCAATGAAGAGCGGAAGTTGGATCAAGCATATGAGGCGTTAAAGGAAAAAGGATTTATTGTTGAATAGTAGCTGTATTTAATGTAGCACATGCAGATGAGTGGATAGAACTTAAATTGTCCACTCTATTTTTTGGAAAAGTTAGTTAAGGCCGTGCCCACGGTAAGCGAAGGAATGATTCGGAGCTTAGCCGATTCCATCGCTTAACACGGTCATTGGCCGATTATATGCTTTTTTTCCATAAAAAACGCCTGCGATTATACCGCAAGCGTTACACCGTTTCCACTGTGTAAATAGTAAGGATAACTGCCTAATACTGATACTTTACAGCCTAACGATTCCATTTCTGTTATAGCATTAGGAATCAGAACATCATCCATTTTTTGTTCAATGTCTATTAGGAAGTAATAATTACCAAGACCAGTTTTCATTGGTCGTGATTCAATTTTGGATAAATTCAAGTTACGCCATGCAAACGCAGATAGTACTTGATGTAAGGCACCAGGTTGATCTGATGGTAAGGTGACCGTTACGGTTGTTTTAAATCCTTTTTCCTCCATTTTATTGGAAGTTAATTCTGTTTGACTTTTATGCAAGACAACGAATCTCGTATGATTATTATCGAAATCGTGGATGTCTTTTTTCACAATCGATAAACCGTATTCTTTCGCTGCAAGATGATTGGCAATTGCAGCTATATTCTGTTCAGGGTGCTCACTGACAAATTCTGCAGCTGCTCCTGTCGAAGTCATCGACTGTGCCGGTACCTTCACTAATTCCTTACGTAAAAAGCTATGGCATTGCGCAATCGCGTGAGAGTGAGAATAAATAGCATCAATTTCTGTCCATTTATCAACATTATCAGGGTGTACCATTAAATGCTGACGAATCGGAACAATTACTTCACTTACAATTTTCACATCCTGTGCTTGGATTAAATAGTCCAACGTTATATTAACCGTACCTTCTATCGCATTTTCCAGAGGTAAAACAGCATAGCTTACTTCATTGTTTACTACAGCGTCGATACATTCAGGAATGGTACTATACCCTTTTTTAACGTCTCCATTAAACATGGAATCTACTGCGATTTTAGTGAAAGTTCCTTTTGGACCTAAATACCCGATAGTTTCCTTCATATAGCTTGCTCCCCCTATGTTATGAAACACCTGAACTTAATATTTCTACTTGATTGACAAAATCAATCTGTTTTAAATCACTTAAGAGCTGATCGATCTCAACTGTCATTCCATTTGTATTTAATGATAACGTAACATTTGCTTTCCCTTGAATTGGTATCGTTTGGTGAATCGTTAATATATTGCATCCCGCCTGTGCCACAACAGATAAGAGGTGAGAAAGCACCCCTGTTTGATCTTGCAAATGGAAAAACAACGTAATCATCTGTTCTTTTACCATATGTTGAAACGGAAAGACAGCGTCCCGATATTTATAAAAAACACTACGCGACAATCCGACTTGGCGTGTAGCTTCATGAATCGAATCCACTTCATAACTTTCCAACAATTTTTTTGCTTCCAATGTTTTTTTCATTCCTTCTGGTAAAAAATCTTCACTTACCAAATAGAACTTTTCATTTTTCGCAGACATCCACATTCCCCTTTTTTACCAACGGATGGTCTTGCTACTAAGCATATTATCTATTATTCCATAAACTCGAATTCATAATCAAGCAGGCGAACTGTATCACCGTCTTTTGCTCCACGTTCTCTTAACGCATTGTCTACACCCATTCCGCGCAGTTGTCTGGAGAAACGTTGAACAGATTCATCACGACTGAAATCAGTCATCTTGAATAGCTTCTCAATCTTTTCTCCATACAATACATAGGCACCATCAGGGTCACGAGTTATCGAGAAAGCTTTATCTTCTTTTTCAAAACGATAAACTACGCGATCTTCTTGTTCTTCAACTGGTTTATAATTTTTCGGAATTTCATCTAGTTTGTTCGCTACAGCAAACAATAGATCACGGATTCCTTCCTTAGTAACCGTTGAGATCGGAAAGATTGGATAATCTTCATCTAACTGTTCTTTAAAAAAGGCGAGCTGTTCCTCTGCCTCTGGTAGATCCATCTTATTAGCAGCAATGATCATTGGACGTTCTAATAGTGTTGGATCATATTGTTCTAACTCTTTATTAATCGTAATAAAATCTTCGTAAGGATCTCGGCCTTCTGTTGCTGCCATATCTATTACATGTAAAATCACACGTGTACGTTCCACATGTCGTAAAAATTGGTGACCAAGTCCAACACCTTCGTGTGCCCCTTCAATCAATCCAGGTAGGTCCGCCAAAACAAAACTTCGTTGATCAGCCGTATCGACAACTCCTAAGTTAGGTTGTAATGTCGTAAAATGGTAGTCGGCAATTTTCGGTCTTGCCGCACTAACGGTTGATAATAAGGTCGATTTCCCAACACTTGGAAACCCTACTAAACCAACATCAGCTATCAATTTTAATTCGATCTGAATATCGCGCTCTATACCTGGCTCGCCATTTTCTGAGATTTCCGGGGCAGGATTTCTAGCAGATGCAAATCGAATATTTCCTCGACCACCTCGACCACCTTTTGCAATGACGGCCCGTTGTTTATGTTCGATTAAATCAGCGAGCACTTCTCCTGTATTAACGTCCCTTACAGTGGTACCTGGTGGTACAGACAATACTAATGGCTCTGCATTTCTTCCATGCATGCCTTTTCCCATTCCGTTCTCGCCACGTTTCGCTTTAAAATGTTTCTGATAGCGAAAGTCCATTAGTGTATTTAAGCCTTCATCAACTTCAAAGATAACATCTCCGCCATCTCCTCCGTCGCCACCAGCAGGACCACCCATCGGAACATATATTTCACGCCTGAAA
Organism: Gracilibacillus thailandensis; assembly: GCF_010994055.1. Lineage (NCBI taxonomy): Bacteria > Bacillati > Bacillota > Bacilli > Caryophanales > Bacillaceae > Gracilibacillus > Gracilibacillus thailandensis. The sequence goes on from NZ_WJID01000052.1 coordinate 47,700, forward strand.
GCAACTATACCGTTACCCCCGTCACCTGCTTTTACATATACTTTGACCTGATCGACAAACATGCTGTCTCACCTTCTTTCGTTATTCTTGCCACTCTATCCTTAACATCTCTTCTGTTGTCACTTTTTCAATAAAGGATAAAGATTCTAACTCTTGTTTTAATGCCTCAATATCGGTCCAATTCTGATCAAATGTTAAGTGAATATGTATAGTATGGTCCACTTTTTTGAAAATAAGCGTACCGATATATTCCTCATATTCTTTTTGATAAGAAGGTAATATTTGAAATACTTTTTGTATTTTGGTTAGTAATGCTTCGTCATCCATGATGGCTGGTTGTCCGTCAACAAATGATTGAAAATGAAGCTGAAAAGTTTCCGAACGCCAATTCAATTGATACAGCCATACCATTGTTTTTGGTATATTCAATCGATCCAAACCGCGTTCCTGATTAGATCTTTCCATTACTTCGGTTATTTTACTTTGTATTTTATCTAATTTCCCCATTTGAGCATAGCCCAAGATTAGTTGCAAATCATTAAGCCAATCATGGCGATAATGGCGCAACATTTCTACTACATCTTGTTCCTTCAACGTCTTCACCCCTCACACAATAAGAAAATTATAGCATAGAAAAACATAAGATTCATCTATATGACGGTCATATCCCATTCGAAGTATAGATAACAACTGCGAAATAGTGAAAATTTAGAAAAGGGAAGCTTTCTCCCATTCTGTATAATGATGAGTGCTCGGTCGACGCTGCGGAAAAATACTCCCTTTCCAGGGGCGCAGCCTCAGCTAACTTGGTAAAGAAAATCACTTTACCAAGTGGATCTTTGGCTCGTGCTATTCCCCCAGGAGTGTCGCATTTTTACGCAGCTTAGAATAGTGTTCTAATAAAATGACAGGAAATCCAAAGGAAACAGTTTCCTAAGTTCTATTCTTACAATAATCAGAGCACTAAAATCAGCGTAGGCAGAATACGAAGACTCCTATGGGAACTCACGCGAGCTGAAGACCCCGCAGGAAAGCGACTTTTGCTTTCCGAGGAGGCTAAGGCCGTGCCCATGGAAAGCGCAGTATTCTGCCGTAGCGAATGACAACACTTCTTAAAAATGGAACAACGTAAAGCCATGTCCAAGTTACTTCGCAGTTTATGTATCTTGTGAATTTTTGGTTCTTTGTCAAATGTGGTGGTGTAGTTTTA
>NZ_WJID01000053.1:0-12576 GCF_010994055.1 Gracilibacillus thailandensis
TAATGAGCATAAATTGTGTCTTTTTACTTGACGGTCACAATAATGTTGTTTTAGGGTAAGGTCGGCTAATTCCCCCTATAGAAAGGATGATGTTTATGAGCATGTATAGATAGTTTTATGGTGCTGTTTGCTTTTCGTACTTTCTTGACTGCATTGCTCGCTTTGACCGTATCACTGATCAAACGAACCATTCACAGCAGACAAGGGTGGAGGAATTAAGCATTTTTTGTCTCTATTGCACGTAATAAATCACTTATTATAACGTTTGGTGCATGGGAGTATAGTTATGATGAGTTCCTTTGCTTCTCTTTGGTCATATATTATGACACCATCTCGCAGAATGTGATCCATTAAACAGATTAAAATACATGTAGTAGTCGGGCGTAAATCCCCGATTAATTAAAATTATTTTAAATGTCAGTCTACTAGGGTATAGGAGTGATAGAGGAGGAGATACGATTGAAGAAAATGATTAAAATAGTAGGAATTATTTCTATAGTGTTTCTAGTCGTTGCATGCCAGAATACTGAGGAAGAGGAACAGAATGCCGAACCGGTGGAAGAAAATCCTACAGAAATTGGCGATAACGAGGAAAACGGTAATGTTGAGGATACAGAAGAAACTGAAAACGAAATGGACGAAGATGATTCAGATGTATACAGCGGAATTCAAGAAACTCCTGCTTATTTCATTGATTCGCATGTTGTTTCTACTGAGGTTGAATTTCATACAGCGTTTTCTATCACTCGTGATGAAGAACAACAACTCTCACTGGCAGAGCGGTTAGAAATGTCTCTTAATGACAATGATCCTTCTGAACAAGAAATTCTTAGCTCGTATGCAGATATTTCAGTAGAATGGCCTGAGCTTCATTTACATTTTAATGAAGAGGGAAATCAATTATCCACAACATCTACACAAAGTCTACTATTCAATGAAACGTTGTATGGAATTAGTGATTTATACGGGATTGAAAAAGTAACATTCTTTAATCCAGATGGAGAAACAGACATTATTGTCGCTGAAAGAGGAATAGATGAGCCGATTGTGATTGAAGACGAAAGAGGTCTGACGCGTGGCTATTATACGGTCTATGATCAAGAATTAGAGGAAACCTTGTTTCTGCCTGGTGGAAAGTTAGAAGAACAAGTGACAAATGAGAATGGAGAGCCTTTATCTTTCCCGGAGACGGTGGAATCGATGCATACGGTAGATATTGAGGATGCGTTTTACTCTTCTGCAATCATAGAAGGATTTGAAATCGAAAACGCTTTGATAGAAAACGGTAATGCTACCGTTCAATATACGATGAACGAAGATATCGTAACGGAAGACGATCGGACTGTGTTTGAAAATGCAATGCAACTTGCAGCACTTGACTTCCATGCATGGGAAATCCGTTTGATAAATGATACCATGCAAGAAAGTATCACTTACCCACTAGTAGGCCAATAAATGGATAAAGATGCAGAGACAAAAGAGATTTTTAATGGCATAGTAAGGAGAAACTGAGCAGAAAAGTAATAGTAAAAGTATGCATGAATTTTCTCTATACGGATATAGATAGGTAGGAGGGATTCTGATGGATACATTTTTTTACACATTTTTTGTGCTAGCTTATATCATATTAATTATCTGGACTTTCAAGTCATCACAGAAAGAGTTAACGTATCGAAGTTTTTTCTACCTTGTCATTATTGGTTTATTATATGACAACTTGGTCCTGGCTCTTGGGAGATTTATTGGCACAGGTGACTTACTGGAAATGTTGAATTTAGGTCGCTACTGGATACATGCATTGGTTACGCCAACTTTAGTATTATTTAGTTATGGCGTTTTGAAACTAACAGACATAAATTGGATGAAAAGCAATATCGCAAAATGGTTTTTCGTCTTTGTCGCAATTCTGCTAAGTGTTATTGAAATTATGATGGGTGTCATTCAGTTAAAGTTAAAACCAGTATGGGATAATGATGTTCTTCAATATGTATCGTCATCTTCTAGTTCTCATCCGCCATACATGATCATTGGAGTTACATGTGTTCTGTTAGTTGCAGGCTTTATTTTATATAAGAAAACAACGTGGAAATGGATGTTGATTGGAACAGTCATCATGGGTATCGTTAGTACTTTGTCTTCTTTCCTTCCTAGCGGTGCTGTAACAAATGGTTTTGAGTTATTTTTGCTCTTTACATTAGCGTTAACTAAAATTCATTTGGAAAAGAAAGAATTTAAAGGTGTAAAATTCAATTAGTTTATCATACATTTAGTCGTAATTCTTTTTATAAAAAGAGTTATGGCTATTTTTATTTTTGCGATAAAGTGATGAAAAGTCGAATCAATTTAGGGATTCCTATTTCACTAATTTCGATGGTTATATTAAAAAATAGAATTTCTTGTGCATTTGTCAATTGACCTGAATTCAACCTTTAACAGCTTTTTGAACTTATTGGATGGTATAGGCGATGGTGCCAGGCACCTTTATCCATCCAATAATTGGTGGCAGTTTTTTTTTCATTCGTTAGTTTTACTACTGACTTTGGATAGTATATAATGAGGAACCAAAGAAAAATAGATAGGAAGTGCCTATGAATAAAAGCAAAAAGAATGGATATAAACAGGGAAAAAGACGCAATCAAGCGAAAAAAACAAATGGGAAAAAGCGCTCCGCACTGACTAATCAAAAGGGCGGCAAATTCCAAGGTAAGCCCTCGTCAACAAATAAGCATCGAGGTAATAAGAAATCTGTAACAGCAGAGGTGACCTGCACAGGCCTGACCAATGAGGGGAAAGGCATCGTTCAGTGGAAGGGAAAGCAGTTAGAAGTGGAGCATCTGTTGCCAGGTGAAACGGCTGAGATAACTTTGTCTACTAATGGTCGATATGTTAATACGGAATTAAAGCGGGTAATCACCTCGTCAAAAGACCGAATCGAGCCAATCTGCTCCTATTTTTATGAGTGTGGCGGATGTCAGCTTCAGCATATGAACGAGGAAGCTCAGGAAGGTTTCAAACAGGAAACAATAGATCAATTAATGAAACCATTCGGTAAACCGGAACCGATTTTAACGATGGACCATCCGTATGATTATCGAAATAAGAGCCATACAACATTTGGTTTGAATCAGGAACGGCAGATTATTGGTGGGCTATACGCTCAGAATAGTCATCAGCTTATTTCAATGGATCGGTGTCTCATTCATGATCCGAAAGCGGATGAGATCTGGCAAACGATTAAGGACATGATGAAGTCGTTTAAAATGCAGCCATATAATGAAGACACTGGACGAGGTTTCCTGCGTCATATACTGGTGAAGGTCGGTAAAGTTAGTGGTGAGATCATGGTGGTGCTGGTTGTAGCTTCACCTATTTTTAAGGGTAAGAATAATTTTGTAAAAGCTCTTAGGAAGGCTCACCCGGAGATTACGACCATCCTCATGAACGTGAATAACCGGGATACGAGCATGGTTCTAGGGGATCAGGAGAAAGTGTTGTTCGGTAAAGGGACTATAACAGACACCCTGTGTGGAATGAAGTTTGATATTTCCGCGAAATCCTTCTATCAGATTAATCCTGTTCAGACGGAAAAGTTATATGCAAAAGCTATTGAAATGGCCCAATTGACTGGAAGTGAAACCGTAATTGATGCGTACTGTGGGATCGGTACAATCGGTCTGATTGCTAGTCAAAAGGCTGGCAAAGTCATTGGTGTAGAGCTAAATAAGGATGCTGTTCGAGACGCAATCCGCAATTCAAAGCGCAATGGCGTGAAAAATGCCCGTTTCTATCAAGGTGATTCCGGGGAATTCATGATGGAGATGGCAGCACGTGGTGAGAAAGCAGATGTAGTAATTATGGATCCACCACGAAGCGGAAGTGATGAAGCATTCTTGTCTAGTGTCGTTAAGCTTAAGCCAAAGCGTATCGTTTATGTGTCCTGCAATCCAGTGACACAGGTGCGAGATATGGAATATTTAGTAAAGAACGGATATGAGGTAAAAGGGATTCAGCCAGTGGATATGTTTCCGCAGACGACGCATGTCGAGAGTGTAGCGTCGCTAGAGTTAAAATAGCTTTAATGGTTTTTAACTAAAAATTATAGTATGTTTTATCTTCCCTCGGACTAATGGTTCGGGGGGATTTTTTGACCTCTAGTGTCTTACGTTTATACAAAAAGCAAATGCTAGAGGTCTTTCTTATGGAAATATGAGTTATTATAACTTTTTTAAATTAACATAAAGATCCTGATTTCTTTCCTATTGGTCCTTTCCATTTTACCTATCCAAAACTTTAGTTTGTAAAATTTGGATTGCCTTTTCCATTTCTTCTAGTTCGGACTCTGTCAAATGATAGATGTTAATATTTAGTTATCAAATGAGGTGTTTAATAGTGAATGTTCTGATTGTTTTTACCCATCCAAATCATCAAAGCTTGAGCTACGCTTTTTTACGAGAGGTACTTCGCGGGTGTGAGGAAAACCATGTTATACAAAATGTTCAAGTTTTAGATTTATATGAAGAAAAATTTAATCCGGTCCTTGAATTTGGGGAGAAAAAGAAGAGAAGAGATATATATAAAGATCCCGAATTAGCAAAATATCGGGATCAATTATCGTGGGCTGAAAAGATTATTTTTATCTACCCTATATGGTGGGGAAGACCTCCCGCGATGTTAATGGGTTATATCGATAAAATGTTTGCATCAGGATTTGCCTACAAAGATAACGGTAAGTTGTTGCCAGACGGTTTGTTGAAGGGTAAATCAGTCGTATGTATTTCTGTAATGAAAGGTCCACCCTTTTATCCAATGTTTTGGTTAAATAATGCTCATAAAGTTTTAATGCGTAAAGCATTATTTCAATACGTAGGCATTAAAAAGGTAAAGTTTTTTGAGTTTGGGAATATGGAAAATCCAAAGGGCAAACATCAGAAAAAAATAAACAAAGTATATAGGTACTTTCAAAAATTGAATAAACAGATCTCCTGATCATAAATATATCGATGCAGATCATAAGAAGCTGAAATATTGGTCCAAACATTTATACGATCTCACTTGTTAGATGTATGATGTATTTTCTTTTGCTTTTGAAGATTTGAACGGATTTTCATTCTCTATTTTTCAAGTTTGTATTTGGAGTTAAATAAAAGTTGAAAAATGAGTAATCGGTATCTTAATTGATAGGATATTGTCATGCACTACACCTTAATTCCCCCAAAAAAGTCGGTAAATATGAAGTAAAAAAAAACAAGCGAAATTTTATATTGCATAGTAGACGAAGTAAACGTATACTGCGCAGCAACAATTATCATTTGTTTTCTTCATTAGGATTGGGCAGGCCCTATTAAAATGAATTTGGCAGAGCCTGCTTCAGTATTTTTAAATCCGCGTATAAATTAATTTAAACATTTTAGCTGCTCTTTTGTATGATAAGGGAAAATCTCTTGATTTGCTTTCAGACGAATAACCAAATCAGGATTGGCTATAAATAATTGTCCAAATGCAACTAGGTCCGCTTGATTTTCTTCAATGATATCTGCCCCTTCATTAGGAGCTATATTACCAACAGCTATAAGGGTTTTCCTCCAGTATTTCCTAAATAACTCATGAAGCGATCTTTGATCATTTTTAAGTGCAACACCGTAGTTTTCTACAGAGGGATGGATAATTTTTATTCGATGTTTGGAAAGGATCTCTGTGATAGCGTGTACCATTTCTTCGGGTTGCTCCCATACATAATCCCTATCGTCATCTTTCTTTTCTGAAACTCTGATGCTAATTCTATTTTTAGGCACAACTTTCTTTACTTCTTTAATAATCAAATCTAAAAATCGCAGTCTATTTTGTAAGGACCCTCCAAACATGTCTTGCCGATGGTTTGATTTCTCACTGATAAATTGATCAATGAGATAACCATGTGCGGCATGTATTTCAACGCCGTCAAAACCGGCTTCCATCGCATTTCTTGCTGCCTGTCTATAGTCATCGATAATTTGATATATTTCCGCCTGACTTAAAGGTTTAGGTGGTTGGAACGGTTTCCTTAACCTATGCACGTTCCCGCTAGCACTTATGCCAGATGGAGCGACAGGAGTATGACCTTTTAAAATTTCCTGATGACTTAATCTGCCTACATGCCAAAGCTGGGCAAAGATTTTCGTATTATATTGATGAACTTCTCTTGTGACTTTTTTCCAACTTAGGGTTTGACGATGTGTGAATATTCCTGGAATCCCATAAGTTCCTTTGGCTAATTCATTGATAGCCATTCCTTCTGTGATGATTAAGCCGGCACCATACCTTGCTCTTTTTCCATAATAGTCGGCAATCAAGTGATTGACTTCACCGGTTTCATTATCAGCAAATCCTCTTGTCATGGGAGCCATCACAATTCTATTATCTAATGTTAAGTTCCCGATTTTGTAATCAGAGAAAATGGAACAAGTCATATTTATCACCTCATATAGAATGTTAAATCTATCCTGATTTGTTTACAATGGAATTATTAAGCTATATATTATGAAAAACTTTAAATTTTAAAGTAATGGGAGAGTGGGTGAAAGCAATGTTAGATGATATCGATCATCAAATTTTAGATTTATTAAAAAGAAATTCAAGGCTTACTTATACGGAAATCGGTAAACAAATAAATATGTCATCTCCTGCTGTGAAAACGAGGATAGAAAGATTAGAAGATTATGTGATAAATCGTTATACCGTAGAGATAAATCATAAAGAACTCAATAAAGGAATTCAGGGTTTTGTTTTATTTAAAACAAAGAGCTGTGAAAAGTTAACGAATTATTGTAAAGAGAACCGTAATATTATCGATTTATGGAGAATTAGCGGAGAGTATAATTATATGGCTGAAGTGGTATGTTCAAAGGTGGAGGAGTTGGAGCAAATCTCTAAAGATACAACACAATATGCCTTTTCCAATATACTATCTGTTCTAGGGAATTATAAGGTTAGTGATGGTTAAAAATGATAGTTCATATCAAGCAAACCTGATGCTTGAATCACTAATAATAACTTATATTATCTCTAGTGATAGCAAATATTCATCCTCCATTTCTTAACTCGACACTTAGTGTTTAACACGAAATAGAAGGGATATTGCGCTTTAACTCATTAACTCTTTTCTACCAAAATTAAAGAAAAAGCAGCTGAGAAAGCTGCTTTAAGATGACCTGTTCTTATAAGTTAGGATTTTCCTTCTTCGCTTCATTTACTTTAGGTTTTCGATATCCACCAGCAATATCTGCTTGTTTAAAGTCTTTTGCATAAATAACTTCTTGAGTGTCTGATGGTTCTTCCCCATTTCCTCCTATAGGTTGATACTGTGTTTTTTTGGACATCGTGCTCATCCTTTCTATTGGAATTGGGTTATATAAATTATTTACCCTCTATAGTAAATTGCTAAACATAGGCTGTTCGGAAGTGGAAGACTTCAAAATGGAGTATCAATAAATGTCACTAGTATTTTCGTTGTTGTGTTTTGCAAACGGAGCCAGCGAGCACACAAGTGTGCTGCTCGCTATTTCTTTAAATTTTTCATTGATTTTGTACCATCTGAAGTAAGCGCTTCTTCTCTTCTTCTGTCTTTTTTAGTACCGTATTCTTCATTCGTTAATTTTCCTGTATCTTTCGGTTGAAATGCTTTACCCATTTGTCTAACCTCCTACTTTAATTAAGGGAAGAGTAAACTTATTATTTCTTTTAAAAGCAGAATTATGCTTTTAATAGTAAAATATTTGGACAAATTAATGAAACAAATATTATGGAATGTGTTTACATACAACTAGTCGAACCCTCATTTAAATTTTCCAACGAATAAATGTTTCCTCTTCTAGGTAGTAACGGTTTAATGATAATTAGTCTTTGCGATAATGCTATATTTGAAACGTTCCCAAGAATAAAACCGTATAAGATAGTGGACTAATTGGAGACTTTAGGAGGTGAATTAATGGAAAGCGAAAGAGTGAATAAACTTATTACAATGCTTGAGGAACTGAGAAACACTGTTGATGAACAAGTTGCCCCAAAGCTTGAAATAGATAAATGTAAGCGAGTTGTTCAAAGATTGAGCTCTTTCTCGGGCGATTGCAAGGATTGCTATCAGCATTTTAATGATTTTGAAGAGCATTTACTACAACTTAAAGATAAGAAAGATAATTTTTCAGATAAGGATGTTAAGCATCATAAACAAAAACTAGCTAGCATCAGTTCTCACCTGCAGAAACAACACAAGTTAGTAACAAGTGGATATAATTTAAGTATATATATGTCGATTGGTACTAGTTTAGGTGTAGTGTTTGGACTACTGATATTTGATAATATTGGTTTAGGATTACCACTTGGAATAGCTATGGGTGTAGCGATTGGAGCAGGATTAGATGCAGATGCCAAGAAGAAGGGAATGGTCTTGTAATACAAGGGCACAAGGATTAAGCCAAAGCAGCTAATGCCCCTTTATTATTTGGTGATTTTTTCAACAGTAATTGGAGGAAAATCAAATGAACGTTACGAATGGCCTAAAAAGTTGGAGCGTGCTACTGCTTATCATTTTTTTAACTAGTTGTTCCAATGATGTGAAAGATTTTACACCTGAACAAGCGGCTCATGAGGTGATAGAGTTATTGCGAACAGGAGATTATCAAACGGTTCATGACCAATGGTTTGGGGAAGAATTACAAGCTTCAATACCTATGGATCAGCTAGAAAGGGAATGGGAGAAACGTTCAGCAGATGGTGGAGAATTTGTTGACGTTCATTCCTTAAATGTGGAGAAACGGGCCAATAATTTAGAGGTTATTGAAGGGAAAGTAGAATATACGAATCTGACACTAGACTTTAGGATGATCTTTAACAATCAGTTATTAGTTGGTTTTAGTCTGCCTAATAGTATAACAAATGCTAGTCTGCCAGATTCGATTGTTGAAGAAGAAATTATTGTTGGAGAAGGAACTGCTTATGAGCTTGGTGGAACACTTACTCTTCCTAAGAATCAAGATAATTTACCAGCCGTCGTTCTTGTACATGGTTCTGGACCAAGTGATCGTGACGAATCAGTTTACGCGTATAAGCCTTTTCGTGATATTGCTTGGGGTTTAGCGGAACAGGGCATTGCGGTGATTCGTTATGATAAAAGAACTTATACGTATGGGGAGAAAGCAGTGAAGGATACCAACAAAATTACGGTATATGAAGAAACGATAGAAGATGCCATTCGGGCTACAGAATTATTGAAGAGTGATAAACGCATTGATGAAAATAACGTCTATATACTTGGACATAGCCTTGGCGGAATGTTAGCTCCTCGAATTGATCTACAAGGTGGAGATTATGCGGGTATTATTATACTTGCTGGTTCACCACGCCCCTTATGGGAAATTGTCTATGACCAAAATAAAGCTGTATTAGAGAATACACCGATGAATGAGTCTGATAAAAATGAACAAAAAGAACTGGTTGAAGAGGAATACAAAAAAGCTCAGCAGTTACGAGAAATATCAGAAGATGAAGCTAAAAAAATGACTGTTTTTGGAATGAATGGCTACTATTTAAAGGAAATGGATCAATATAATGTTGCATCAATTGTTTCAAAGTTGGATAAACCGTTATTCATTTTGCAAGGGGAGGACGATTTTCAAGTATCTTATGAGAAGGATTTTACCGCTTGGCAAGAGCTATTAGAGGATAGCGAAAATGCTACTATAAGTAGTTATCCAGATCTTAATCACTTTTTTGTTGATTACCAAGGACCAGGTGAAGGAACAATTAAAGAGTATGAAACACCAAAGCAAGTTGACAAGAAGGTAATTAACGATATAGGGGAATGGATGTTCACACAACTAAAGGAGAACAATTAGATATAATGGAGGAATGGCAAATGAAAAAACTTCAATCGATCATTGCTGTAATGATAGCAGGATTGATATTGCTCGCAGGATGTAACCAATCAAATGAGTCAGAAGAAGAACCATTAGATCAAAATCAAGAGGGGCAGGATGAGGAACAATCTGCTACTGAAAGTAACGAGAATGATCAGATAATTGGCATGGCAGAGACTTTTATTGATCAATTAAATGAAGGGAAGTTTGATGAAGCAACAGAAAACTTTGACGAAACAATGGCTGAACAGTTAACTGCCGATAAAATAGAGGGAATTTGGAATGATCTCCATAACCAGCTAGGAGACTTTATCGATCAAGAGTTCAATACTGTTGAAGAAGTGGATGGATATCAGGTTGTATTAATTACAGGTATCTTTAATGATGATGAAGTCACATTTCAAGTTACTTTTAATGAAAATCAACAAATTGCAGGGTTTTATATTCAGTAATCAGTAGGAAAAGGCAAGTTAATACATGGTAGAAGAACGAAAATTTAAGTCGAAACACACTATTGTTACTAAGAAATAGAAATGAATCCATTACTTGAAAGGGTTGTTGGATGTTTTGACACATACACGAGGAAGGAGCTTGCGATGGAGTATAGGATAAATCCGCTAAGATGGTCGACGATTAGTATTTTTCTCATTGTGATATTGTGGAGTCTGTTATCAGATTATTATGGATCTTCTTTATTACTGTTCCTCCTGTATTTACTAGTAGTAATTGTTTTTGCTTCTTCCATTCGTTTTAAATTTGAAATTCATGATAATCACTTAGTATATCAAGTATTATTATTTAAAAGATCTATTAACAAAAAGAAAATGGATCCTGACCAAGTAGAACAAATGAAATTTATACGTGCCGGATGGGCAAAGAAAGCTGCGATTATAAAACTAGAAAAAGGAATGGATATTAGACTAGTTGTGCTCTATCCCGAAGAGGCGTATGAACATCTATTGGAATTTGCAAGGAAACACGATATTTCAATAGTTAAAACTAATGACTACTTAACTTTGGAAAGGAAGGGGGAGAGGAAAAAAATGGAGAGTAGTTAGCTGTTTTTCTTGTCTTATATTCCTTTGATCCCTATTATTTGCTACGAATTAAACAGATAAAAGTTTTAGTTGGTTAGCGAAAATTAGCGATTAATAGGTGATCTATCTTCTATTTCTGTCCTCCGTAATAAAGGAATACAGGGTTGTATTGGACTTTAAAAAAGGGATAGTTATTAGGTTTAGAATATGTTCATTCGATCGATTTGATATGCAATGTACTTTGGATTCGAGATGATCCGTGCTATGATTTGCGTTAGCAAGACTATTGATCTAGAAAAATAATCACTTGTCTTGATCACTATAGTAAAGGAAATTACCATGAAAAAATATCACGTAGATGTCATTCAATATAGAGGCGATTATAGATCTTTCGGTTTTCAACAGGGGGAATGGTTAAAACAATCTTCATTGCATCCAATTTATACGAATCCTAATATGGCGAAGAAGCTACGTTTTTCTGTAGATCATGCGGAAGCGATTCAATGGATTAATGCGCTGTTTCCACAGTTTTTAGAAGAACTTAAAGGGTTAGCAGAATCTTTGAAATTATCGCTAGATCAAGCCATAATGCATTTCAGTGGTTATCAGCAGGAATGGATTCGATCTGGTTGCTCTATTTTAACCGGAGATCATTTTCTAGTACGTAATTACGATTATCATCCGAAAACATATGAAGGAAGATTCGTGTTATATCAGCCTAAACAAGGATTAGCGACGATCGGTCCTTCGCAACGAATTGTTGGTAGAGCGGACGGTATGAACGAAAAAGGACTGATGACTGGATATAATTTTGTCAATCGCCGAGGTTCCGGTGATGGCTTTATTCCAACCATTATTACACGAATGATTTTAGAACAATGCCAAAACAATGAAGAAGCGATTGTCTTGTTAAAAGAAGTCCCACATCGGGTAGCATTTAATTATGTATTGGCAGATCGGTTTGGTAATAGGCACGTGGTTGAGGCTACTTCACAAGCTGTTCGTGTTAAAGAGGATACGGTAAGCACAAACCATTTTGATCTACTTCCTGAAGCAAATCGTTATCATCTAGCAGATTCACAACGGCGATTAGCTATTTTACGAAAGCAAAAACAATCACTTTCCAAAGCAGAAGCTTATCAAGTATTAAATAATAGGGAAAATGAAGTGTTCTCGGAAAAATATTTGCAGTCAGCGGGAACATTACACACGACAATATATGATGTGGATTCAATGAATGTAGGAATTGGATTGGGTTCTAATCGAGTACCAACTATCTTCTCGTTTGGCGAATGGCTAAAAGGACGTAACACTTGGCTTAAACGAGTAAGAGGAGAAATCAATACAGAGGCACGTATGCCATATATGGATGGATTGTAAATGTTCTCGATCAATAAAAAGACATGATAACAGCATCGAAAATGTCTGTTATCGTGTCTTTCTTTTTAAAAAGGATTTTTCGTTTTAAGATAAGAAAGTATAAATTTTGCGCAGATGTCTAGCTCCGAGCGCCCAGAAACTAGGCGACTTCACGAATTGCCCTACGATAAAGAAGACTTGCCGATTGGTGAAACCAGAGGCTTAGTCGCACTTATGCCTTTAGGTGAAAGTCATCATCGGTTCGTAAACTCACCGTGATTCCTTTATCT